>NC_013192.1:924603-1232805 GCF_000023905.1 Leptotrichia buccalis C-1013-b
TTGCCAGTTCATCTTGTGAAAAATCTTCAGACTCTACAATAACTCTTTTTCCAAGAAAATCAACGGTAGCCGCCTTAATCCTTTGTAATGTATTTAATTTACGTTCAATCTTAGCAGCACAATTAGGGCAATCTAACCCTTCAATAAATAGCGTACATTCATTAGTTTTCATGAGCCTAACCTCCCAAATTTTTTTATTTATTAATTTTATGTTATTTTAACATATGAACATTTATTCATATATAGTTTACTATATTTGATATTTATTGTCAACATATTTTTTTCTTAATTTTAAAGTTATTTTATCAGGTGTATTGTGATATTTTAGCAATCGTATTAATAAAAATTAAATGTTCTATCTTTTGACAATGGAAAATTATTAGGTAATCTAGTTTTGAAAGGTTTGCCTTTTTTGTTTTTATAAAAATTATCATTGACTTTATATGTTATATCATATAAAATATAAAAGGGAGGGGAAAATATGAGTAAATTTATCTTAGAATTTAAAGATGAAATCTAGACTATATCGTACATTAGCTGTGCTAGAAACAGATGGAAATAATATCAGAGAGCCTTATTCCAAATTTTTAGGAGATGGTATTTATGAAGTGAGAGTACAGCAAGTAAATAATATAGCGAGAGTTTTATATTTTTTTGTAGTAAACAAAAAAATTATTCTGACAAATGGGTTTATAAAAAAATCTCAAAAAACACCAAAATCATAGATAAATAAAGCAAAAAAATTTTGTTCTGAATATCTGGATATGAAAAGGAGTGAAGAAAATGAGTAAATATTTTAGAGATTCTTTGAATGAACAGCTAAAAGATGAAGAATTTAGAAAAGAATATGAGAGTCTTGAGGCTGAATTTCAGATTATAAGAGAAATTATTTCAGCAAGAAAAGATAAAAATATTACGCAGAAAGAATTGTCGGATTTAACGGGGATAACTCAGGGAGATATAAGCAAAATAGAAAATGGAAATGCCAATCCTTCATTAAAAACATTGAAAAAGTTGGCAGCTGCATTTGATAAAAAGTTAGTAATTTCATTTGAATAATTTTAATTTACAAAGGTACATTTTGCAAATATCAGGTATTACTAAAAGGCATAGTCACTAATAAGAAAAAAGCATTTGAAATTATAAGGGGTATTTGTTAAAATTTGGGTGTAAATGTAGTGAAAATTATTGAGAGGCAGTTTGATAGATTATTTAGATAATTTAAAATATAAAATAAACAATGACATTGATTTAATCGAAGATAAAATTTTAAGAAGATTATTTAAAGAATTAATGATGGAAATATTGAATTTAAAAGAAAGAGAATTTAAAAAAGGACAATTCGTAGATTCATTGCTGACAGTGTGGATTTTAATAGTTTAGATATTAAAATAAGTGATGAAATTCTCAAAAATAATAATTTATATTTTAAAACTGGACAACAGTAATTTACTAAAAATATTTTAATTAATAATAATTTTAGGAGGGAAAAGATGGCATTAGAAAAGGTAAATTCGCCAGAGGACTTAAAAAAATTAAGTAGAGAAGAGTTGGTTGTACTGGCTCAGGATATTAGGGAGGCAATGCTTCACAGAGTTAGTAATAAAGGGGGACATGTGGGGCCTGACTTTGGGGCAGTTGAGTTAATAATTGCGTTGCACAAAGTGTTTAATTCTCCTGTTGATAAATTTGTGTTTGATGTTTCGCACCAATGTTATCCGCATAAAATTATTACTGGGAGAAAATTTGGATTTTTGGATTTGGATAGATATTCGGAAGTTTCGGGGTATACTAATCAAGATGAAAGTGAGCATGATTTCTTTAAAATTGGGCATACTTCTACATCTGTGAGCTTGGCGACTGGACTTGCTAAAGCGAGAGATTTACGAGGGAAAAAAGAAAATATAATTGCGATTATTGGGGACGGTTCACTTAGTGGTGGCGAGGCATTTGAAGGACTTAATATGGCTTCTGAAATTGGTACGAATATGATTATTGTTGCAAATGACAATGACATGTCGATTGCTGAAAATCATGGAGGACTTTATAAAAATTTAAGAGAATTAAGGGAAAGTAACGGACAGGCTCAAAATAATTATTTTAAATCGTTGGGGCTTGACTATGTTTATGTGGATAAAGGAAATGATTTGGATGCTTTGATAGAAGTTTTTGAGAAAGTAAAAGATATTAACCATCCAATAGTTGTTCACGTGCATACTCAAAAAGGAAAAGGGCTGCCTTACGCTGAAAAGGATAAGGAAACTTGGCACTATGGAATGCCTTTTGATCCAAAAACGGGAGAAAGCAAAGTAAATTATTCTGGTGGATTAAGTAATGACACTGCTGAATTTTTGATGGATAAAATGGAAAAAGATCCGACAATAGCCGTGGTAACTTCTGGAACACCGACTGTTTTAGGATTTACAAAGGATAGAAGGGATAAATTTTCAAAACAGTTTATTGATGTTGGAATTGCAGAAGAGCAGGCTGTGGCGATGATTTCGGGAATGGCTAAAAATGGCGGAAAACCAATATACGGAGTTTTCAGTACATTTATTCAAAGAACCTATGATCAGCTTTCACAAGATTTGGCAATAAATAATAATCCAGCCACAATCCTTATTTTTGGTGGGGGACTTGGTGGAATGAACGATGTTACCCATTTATGCTGGTTTGACATTCCATTAGTATCAAATATTCCAAATATTGTATTCCTAGCCCCAACAAGCAAGGAAGAATATTTTGCAATGCTAGACTGGTCAATTGAATACAAAGGACACCCAGTTGTAATAAGAGTTCCGTCTCAATTGTCAGAAGATACAGGGAAAGTACAAAAAGACTTTAGTGACTTAAATAAATATCTTGTTACTGAAAAAGGAAAAGATGTCGCAATATTAGGATTGGGTAATTTTTACAAATTAGGAAAAGAAGTGAAAGAATTGTTAAAAGAAAATGGAATTGATGCAACATTAATTAATCCAAGATATGCTTCAGGACTTGATGAAACATTGTTAAACGGATTAAAAGCAGAACATAAATTAGCTGTTACATTAGAAGATGGTGTAATTGATGGTGGATTTGGAGAAAAAATTGCAAGATTTTACGGTGCTTCTGATATGAAAGTGTTAAATTATGGTATTAGAAAAGAATTTACCGATAGAGTGGCTTCAGATGTGGCATTTAAGAATAATAGGTTAACAAAGGAGCAAATTGTAAAAGACATTTTAAGAGTTATGAAATAATTTAAATAGAATAAAATCAGGAATGAACTTAATGATTGAGGAATTTTCTGATTTTTTTATTTTTATTGTTTTTTTTTAAAAATTATACTAAACCTCGTTTAAAATGAGAATAAATTTTTACAATAGGATTGTTCAATAGCTAATTCATAATCATTCAACTTTTTTCTTTTTTACTTCGTAGGAGTGCTCATTGCCGCAAATTCTACAACCTATGGCTAGTCTACGACATTTTTCTGCACTGACAAAAAACTCGCTATGCTCAGACAGTTTTGCCAGCACAGAAAAATGCTCCGACAGATTAGTTTATACTAGAATCTATTTAAAAGATGAAAATTATATCTTAAATTACTTGAAAATATTAGGTTTTTATCCTTTATTAGAAAAGTTTAATAAATCCGCTATTTAAATGGGGTTTAGTATAAGATAATAAAGTAAGATGAAAAATAGCTATTTTCTAATAATTATTGAAAATTGGAAAGGGAAATTTATTCAAAGAAATAAAACGATAAAAAATAATGTGGTATAATATAATAAAGTAATAAACACATTTAGAAAAAAATAAAAAATTAGATGTCAATGAAAAAGTGACAAGTAAATGGATAAGAATATTTAAGTCAAGACATATAAGGATTATTGAATAACCTAAGAACAGGAAATCATAGAAACTTAATGTTAAAGTAAGGAGGAATTGGAATGTTTCAAAAATCTGGAAAAAATTTTATGAAAAGGAAAAGATACAATAAAAAAATGTTTATTTTTCCTTTAATTGTTTGGACTATAGGATTTATCATTAGTTTTATTGCTTATAAGCCGTCATCGCCAAAATCGGTTTATAGTATACCTTCATTTTCAGGATACATAATGCTTGGTTTAGGAACGGGGTTGTTTTTTCATGCTTTGGTCAAAGAGAAATATCGTTTAAAGTTAAAAATACGTTTTCCTCTGAAAATACTATTTCCAGCATATCCAATTGTGGAAGACTATAATCAGTTAACAAGGAATATGAGTTCATTTAAAGAAGTTTACAGTGAATTTATGAATAATATAGGCGGTAGTAAAATCAACAGCAAAATACAAGATTATGCTACACAGATGTTATGGCACTGTATTTATCTTCAAAAAAAACGTATGGAAAAACTGGGTATACAGATAGGGCTGGAATCCAGCAGACTTTCTTACTCAAAAAAATCAGATCCTGTTCGTTCTACTCTTTATTTTGATGGCAGATACAATGTAAATGATGTGTACGAAGAAATTTACTCTGTAAAAACTTTCCGTCATGAAAACCGTAACATAAAAAAAGTTTATAATAAAGAAGTTGCACATTACACATTTCTATCTGCAAAAAATGTAGGAAAAGATGAGGTAGTATGTCCAAATTGCGGCAGCCTCTCATCTAGAAGTAATTTAATTGATGGTTGTGATTTCTGTGGAACAAAATTTACTATTGAGGATTTAGATAATAGGGTAGCCAGTTTTGGATTTCGTCGTGATTTCGAGGTAATGGAAGGAAAACGCGAGGCAATAAAAAAAGTAATTTTTCCATGGTTTTTCTTTGCTGGAGGAATGCCATTTGCTTATATAGGATTTCTTATACCATTTATTAGCGTTAAAAATATGGAGATTTCTTTACCATTTGCTATAATATTCTTTTACTTGCAAGTCATCATGGGATTATTAGCTGCAGTTGTATTTTCTGTTCTTGGATTTGTATTTGTAACCATTTCAATGTGGTTTATTGTACCTGTTGTTATGCTTTTTAATCAATTTTTTAAATTTTTAAATTCTAAACTTGTTTATCGATCAAAAGGAAAATTGTATTCAGAAAATAGAATGGCTCAAAAGGTTAGAAAAAAAGATCCTCTGTTTTCTATACAAAGTTTCTTTGGAGGAGTTCAAAATAAACTTTACGCAATTCATTTTGCAGATAAAAGGAATCAGGTCAATGCTTTCTCTGATTTAGACCTTTCAGAATATTTGAAAAAATATGAAAAAGTCGTAGATATTGAAACATTATCCTTATCTATGGATTTATATAGAGTGAAAAAAGGTATTCAAATTGCAACAGTACGTGCAGAGTTGTTACTTAGAGAATTTAAGGACAATAAGATAAAAAATAGAAAAGAATTTTTAAAATTACAGCTTGAAAAAAGTGAATATTGTAAAACACAGGCGGTCTGTGCTCCATCTATTTTAAAATGTACAAAATGTGGAGGTAATTTATCTCTTTTGGAAGGTAAAATTTGTAAATTTTGTGGAAATGAACTGGATATGAAAGAACATGACTGGGTAATTACAGAATACTCTAGTATGCAGGAACAAAAGTAATTTTTAAAATATTCTTTATTGAGCTATGCTGATTAGGACGATAGAAATATCGTCTTTTTTTGTATGATAATAATTTTTTAGAATACTGTAAGCTGTAAAAGATATTATGAATAAAAGCATATAAAAAGGGACATTATGTCCCTAATCATATAAATAAATTATTCAAGACTATTATTTCATAATTCTTAACACAAGTTTCTCTTTTGCATCTTTCAAAATTTCATTAATTTCATTTTTTGAAATATCATTCGCCAAGATAATATAATAATTTTCAATTTGATTTATTAATTCAAATGGCGAGCTTTCTATATCAAAATCATCAGAAACTCTTATGTAGTAAGAATCTTTTACTGTGTTTGAATCCACAATTTCAAATACTTTTGTAGAGTTAAAGAAGTAGTCTGATTCGATGTGGTTTCTTGTTACAATTTTTACGATGTCTGCCACTACAGCTGATGCAGTTGGATCCATTCCAGCACCTTTTCCGTAAAATAAAGTCTTATCTGTGTAAGAACCAGTTGTTTCGATTGCATTGTAAACACCATCCACTTTTGCTAGAATTTCGCTGTTTGGAATTAATACTGGTTCAACTGAAATTTGAGCTGACGTTTCTGACAACAGTTTTGAGCTTGCAATTAATTTTATTGTGGAATTTAGCTGATTTGCTGAGAAAATATCGACTGTACTAATTTCTCTTATTCCATATAATTGCATATCTTTGAATTTTACAGAACCTCCATAGGCAAGTGAAGCTAGAATGTTGATTTTGTGTCCAGCATCAATTCCGTCCACATCAAATGTAGGATCAGCTTCCGCATATCCTTTTTCAGAGGCAATCTTTAATGCTTCGTCAAACGACAAGTTATCCTCTTTCATTTTTGTCAAAATATAGTTTGAAGTTCCGTTCATAATTCCACGAATTTCAGTAACTGTATTGGCAACTAAACTTTCCATTAAAGGTGTAACAATAGGGATTCCTCCTCCAACAGCAGCTTCAAATAGAAATGAAACTCCATTTTTTTTTGCACGTTGGAATAATTCTACTCCGTATTTTGCAATTAAAGCCTTGTTTGCTGTAACAACACTTTTTTTAGCTTCAAAAGCTTCAATAATTATTTGTTTTGCAATAGTTTCTCCACCGATTAGTTCTACAACAATCTTAATTTCAGGGTCATTTAATATTTTTTTATAATCGTTTATGAGGATTGATTTATCAAAATCGAAAGAAAATTCACGGTTGATATTCAAATCACAAGCATACTTTACTTTGATGTCGGCTCTTGATTTTTCAAAAATGCTTTCTTTTTCTTTTGTTAATACTTTAAGAACTCCTTCTCCCACAGTTCCTAATCCAATAATTCCTATTTTCATATTTATCAAAGTCCTTTCTTTTGTTTTTTTTTATAAAAAATTAGTCAATTTCAATGAATCTTTTGTGAAGAGCATTTACAGCCTTATCTACATCTTCTTCACGAATAATGCACGAAA
Organism: Leptotrichia buccalis C-1013-b; assembly: GCF_000023905.1. Lineage (NCBI taxonomy): Bacteria > Fusobacteriati > Fusobacteriota > Fusobacteriia > Fusobacteriales > Leptotrichiaceae > Leptotrichia > Leptotrichia buccalis. The sequence goes on from NC_013192.1 coordinate 931,662, forward strand.
CATTGATTTCTGAACAAGAAATCATATCAATATTTATATTGTTTTCTGCAAGAGTGTCAAAAATTTCAGATGTTGTTTCATAATGGGTTTTTAATCCAATTCCAACAACAGAAACTTTCGCAATTTTTTCTTCGTAAGAAACTCCTTCAGCACCGATTTTTTCTTTTATTTGTTCTGAAATCGCAACAGCTTCTTTCAAATCATCACTTTTTACAGTAAATGAAATATTATTCAGTTCTTTATTAATACTTGAACTTTGTAAAATTATATCAGTATTAATTTTTGATTTCGCAAGTCTGGAAAATACTTTGGAAGCGATTCCCGGTCTGTCAGGCACTCCAAAAAGTGTAATTCTCCCTTCATTTTTTGAAGATGTGATACCTACGATTTTAACTTTTTCCATAGCGTCTCCTTTTGTGTTGATATTTTGGCTTTCAATTTCATCAATAGTTTTCTTATTTTCAACGATTGTTCCTGTAGAATCGTCAAATGATGAACGTAAATGTATTTTTATGCCATATTTTGCGGCAATTTCAACTGATCTTGGATGTAAAACTTTTGCTCCTGATGCAGCTAATTCAAGCATTTCCTGATACGAGATTGTTTTTATTTTTTTGGCTTCTTTGACAACTCTCGGATCAGCTGTATAAACTCCGTCAACATCAGTATAAATTTCAACTTCATCGGCGTTAAGAGCCGCTCCTAATGCAACAGCAGTCGTATCTGAACCACCACGTCCAAGTGTAGTAATTTCATTATTTTTAGTAATTCCTTGAAATCCAGCAAATACTACCACATTTCCTTCATTTAATTTTTCCTGTATAAGTTCTGTATCAATGTCAATAATTTTAGCTTTTGTATGTGCAGATGTTGTTTTGAAGTTTACTTGAAAAGCATTTAATGAAACTGCCTTTTCTCCTAACTCAGAAACAGCAATTGCAAGAGATGCAATAGAAATCTGCTCGCCTGAAGTCAAAAGCATATCAAATTCACGTTTATTTGGTGTATCAGATAATTCATATGCTCTTTTTATTAAAGCATCCGTTCTCCCTGCTGGTGCAGAAACAACAACAATCACATCGTGTCCAGCTTTTTTATACTTAACAACCCGTTTAGCCACTTCTTTTACACGTTCAGCATTGGCAACAGAAGTTCCGCCGTATTTTTGTATAATTAAAGCCATATTACCTCCTATTTTTTATAATTCATTTTAACAAGCAAAGAATATCATATTCTAAGTAAAAAATCAAGGCAATTTCGCATATTTATTAAATGTTAAAACTTTATTTTTTAAGTTGGGATAATATAAAAAATATATAATATAGATTTAAAATTTTAAATAATTTAATATATTCAAAAAAAATTCAAAGATTTATATGTATATTTTTGGAGATATTTAAATTCAATATAAGTAAAAATAAATTGAAAAAAACACAAAATTGTGATAGTATAACAAGAAGAAATATGTTTTAGATTATATAATGAATAATTTGTTAAATTAAAATTAAAATATTTTTATTTACTTTAATTATTGGGAGGATAGTTATGCAAAAAAGAAAAAAATTAATAGTTGTCGGTTCTGCTCTTGCAATAGGAATTCCATTACTTGCAATAGGTACAAAGTCGATATTAAAAAAAGTTAAAAGTGATTACTATAAAAATCAGAAAGAGCAAATTGAAACTGAAAAACTTAAGGAAAAAGAGGAGGAAGCAGCAAGGCTGGCAGAGGAAAAAGCTAAACAGGAACAGCAGATTAATGAAAATAAATCAGATATAAGTAAATTAATAATTCAGAAAAAACCGGAAAAAATCCAGAAAGTTGAAGAACAAAAACTTAAGCCATCAATTGTAAAAGAAAAACCAGAAAAAGTAAAAATAGTTGATGCAACACAAGCTCATGAGCCAGTTCCAGCAGCACCTGTAGTTATTGTAAAACGAGAATTGACAAAGGAGGAGATTAAACGGGCTAAAAAAGCTCTAAAAGAAGCAAGAGCCAGTTATTTTAGCGGAAATAAAGGTCCTGCACTTGCAAAAAGCTCGACAAAGAATAAAGATAAAATTGTAATTAGAACTGACAGTAAAGGAAATATAGAAGTAGCCTCAAATCATACTGTTAAAAATAAAAATGATAAAGCTGAAAAAATCATACAGGAAATAAAAGAAAGTTACTATAAAGGTAAAAATAAAAAATAAAAATGTTTAAAATAGCTCATTTTTGAGCTATTTTTTGGATTAAAAAAAAATTTAAAAAAAAACTTGCAAAAAATTTGAAAATGTATTATTATATTACTAGCACTTAAGCTAACAGAGTGCTAAAAATATAAAAATAAAAATATTTAGGAGGAAAAATGATAATTAAACCACTAGGAAAAAGAATTTTAATAAAACAAACTCAACAGGAAGAAGTTACAAAAAGCGGAATTGTACTTCCAGGTACAGCTTCTAAAGAAAAACCAATAATCGGAGAAGTTTTGGCAGTAGGAAGAAAAATAGAAGAAGTTAAAGTAGGAGATAAGGTTATCTTTGAAAAATATTCTGGAACAGAAGTTAAGGATGGGGAAGAAACTTATTTAATTTTGGAAAAAGATAATGTTTTAGCAATTGTTGAATAATAAGAAATTTTATTAGATGCATTAAAAAATAAGATAAACATTGCAAAACAATCGATTTTAATTTCTTATTAAAATAAAAAAGTTATATTATTAAATTATGAAAGAATTTCGTAATAAAAAAATTTACAAAATTTAGAAGGAGATGATTAAAAATGGGAAAAATAATAAAATTTAATGAAGATGCAAGAAAAGCGCTTGAAGTAGGAGTGGATACATTGGCTGACGCTGTAAAAATTACACTTGGACCAAAAGGAAGAAATGTAGTATTAGATAGAGGATTTGGAGCACCAATGATAACAAACGATGGTGTTACAATAGCAAAAGAAATCGAACTTAAAGATCCAATTGAAAATCTTGGAGCACAAATTGTAAAGGAAGTTGCTACAAAGTCAAATGATGTGGCAGGAGACGGGACAACTACTGCAACTGTACTGGCACAGGCTTTAATCAAAGAAGGACTAAAAATGGTAGCTTCTGGAGCAAATCCTGTATTTATAAGACGTGGAATGGAACTTGCTTCTAAAAAAGTTATTGAAGAGCTTACAAAAAGAGCTAAAAAAGTGGAATCAAATGAAGAAATTGCACAAGTTGGGGCAATTTCGGCAGGAGATATAGAAATTGGGCAGCTGATTGCTCAAGCTATGGAAAAAGTTGGAGAATCTGGAGTTATTACAGTTGAAGAGGCACGTTCTTTGGATACAACTTTGGATGTTGTGGAAGGAATGCAATTTGATAACGGATATTTGTCACCTTACATGGTTTCAGATTCTGAAAGAATGGTTGTGGAAATGGACAATCCATTTGTCTTAATCACAGATAAAAAAATTGCAAATATGAAAGAATTATTGCCAATCTTGGAAAAAACAGTGGAATTAGGACGACCAATGCTTATAATCGCTGAAGATGTGGAAGGAGAAGCGCTTGCTACTCTTGTTGTAAACAAACTTCGTGGAACATTGAATATTGCCGCTGTAAAAGCTCCTGCGTTTGGGGATAGAAGAAAGGCTATGTTACAGGATATTGCAATTTTAACAGGTGGAGAAGTTATTTCTGAAGAAAAAGGAATTAAACTTGAAACTGCTGACTTGAATTTCTTGGGACAAGCTAAAAAAGTTAGAATTACTAAAGATAACACAGTTATCGTAGATGGACTTGGAGAAAAAGATGAAATTCAAGCAAGAATTGGACAAATAAAAAATTCTATTGCTGAAACAACTTCTGATTATGACAGAGAAAAATTACAGGAAAGACTTGCAAAATTAGCTGGTGGAGTAGCTGTAATAAAAGTTGGAGCTGCAACTGAAACTGAAATGAAAGAAAAAAAATTAAGAATTGAAGATGCTTTAAATGCAACAAAAGCGGCTGTGGAAGAAGGAATTGTTGCTGGAGGAGGAACAATCTTAATCCAAATTGCAAAAGACATTGAAGACTTTAAATTGGAAGGTGAAGAAGGACTTGGAGTGGAAATTGTGAAAAAAGCATTATCTGCACCACTTAGACAAATTGTTCTTAACGCTGGAATTGACGCAGGTGTTGTAATTGAAAAAGTAAGAAATTCTGAAAATGGAATAGGATTTGATGCGGCAAAAGAAGAATATGTAGATATGGTCAAAGCTGGAATTATTGATCCTGCCAAAGTAACACGTTCTGCAATCCAAAACGCAGTATCAGTATCATCAGTATTACTTACAACTGAAGTTGCTGTTGGAAATGAAAAGGAAGAAGCTCCAGCAGGTGGAATGCCAGGTGGAATGGGAATGCCAGGAATGATGTAGTAATTTAGGCATTTTCTAAAATAAAAATATTTCAAAACGGTAAAAGAAATAAATATAAATTAAATAGAGGTAGCAATTTTAAACTACCTCTTTTCTATTTTTCTTGTATTTTTATCTCGTACTTTTTATTTCTTCCAAAATTTTCTTCACATTTTCTAAATTAATACTTTTCCCACTTTCCAAAAGCCTTTCTACGATAATATCGATTTCTTTGCCTTTCGCACCAGCAAACAATGCCAACGAACGAGCTTGCAATTTCATATGTCCATGCTGTATTCCAGTTGTAACAAGCGCTTTTACTGCGGCAAAGTTTTGGGCGAGTCCTACTGATGTAATAATGCTTGCCAGTGTCCTTGCATCAGGATTTCCTAAAATATTAAATGCAGCTTTTACACTTGGATTTAGCCCTATTGAGCCACCTACACTTGCAATTGGCATTGGAAGGATAAGTTCTCCTTTTAATTTATTTGTGCTTTCATCAAAAGTCCAAGTTGTAAGACCTTCGTATTTGCCATTTTTCACAGCAAAGGCATTTCCCCCAGCTTCGATTGCGCGCCAATCGTTTCCAGTAGCGATTACCACAGCGTCAATTCCATTAAAAATTCCTTTATTATGAGTTGTGGCACGATAAATATCAAGTTTTGAAAATTTGCTTGCAAGTTCAATTTTTTTGGCAGTTTCAATAGATGTTTCCATTGAGCTGCTAAGAAGTTTTACATTTACTTCACATTCGGCTTTTACAAGAGATTCAGTTGCATAATTTGATAAAATTGCCATAAGACTTTTTCCGTTTGTAATATTTTCAAGCGGTATTTTTATTGCCTCAAGCATTGTATTCAAAATATTTGCTCCCATAGCCTCTTTCACATCGGCAATCAGATAAACAATCAAAAATTCATCAATATTTTTCACTTCAATATTAATTGCGCCGCCGCCACGTGCCACAATTGAAGGATGAGCATCATTTGCAATTTTTAAAATCTCGTTTTTATTTTCCAAAATCATTGAAATAGCATTTTCAAAGTCCAAAATATCATACAATGCAACTTGTCCAATCATTTTCCTGTCCAAAATCTCTGTTGTAAAGCCGCCAGATTTTCCAATAATCTTAGCCGCATAACTGCATCCTGCCACAACAGACGGCTCTTCCGTAACCATTGGCACAGCATAGTCTTTCCCGTCAATAACAAAGTTTGGAGCAATGCTAAATGGCAAGGCAAATGTTCCAATTCCATTTTCAGCCATTTGATTTGCAGTTTCTAGTGGCAAGTTTTCATTTTTTTTCAGAATTTGTTCAAATTCATCGGTTAAAAAGCCATTAGCTTTTAACATTTGTATTCTTTCAAGCCGTTCTTTTTTTTGAAATCCAAGCCAGTTTAATTTTTTTTGATTTTCTTTTTTCATATCTAAAATTAGTTCCTTTCATTTTTCATTTATAATAAAACTCAAGCATTTGAAAAAATGATAAATTCTAATACTTGAGTAAAAATATAGTTTTAAATTAAGGTTTGTAGACAGTTTTATCGTTTTCTGTTATTTTTCTAATAATTTTGCACGGCACTCCTGCTGCAATTACATTATCTGGAATATCTTTTGTAACAACGCTTCCAGAGCCAATAATAGTGTTGTTTCCGATTGTAACTCCTTGATTAATGTGAACTCCCGCACCAATCCAGACATTATTGCCGATTTTCACGGGCTTGGCATAGCATCCCCCGTTTATTCTTTCTTCTGCATCAATGCTGTGATTGGAAGTGTAAATTCCCACTCTTGGGCCAAAAAGAACGTTATTTCCAATTTCAATTCCGCCACCGTCGAGCATTACACAGTCAAAATTTGCATAAAAGTTATTTCCTATTGAAATATTAAATCCAAATTCACATCGGAATGTTGGCTCAAAATGCACATTTTTTCCAATTGATTTCAAAAGTTCCTTTAAAATTGCTTCACGCTCTTCTGATTGCTTTCCAAAACTTTCGTTATATTTATTTGTTAAAAAAACGGTATTTTCTCTAGCCTTTATGAGCTCTGGAGTTAAATCATTGTAGACTTTTCCTGATAAAATAAATTGTCTTTGTTCTTCTAAGTTCATAGCTGTTCAATCCTTTCCAATTATAATTTATTTTATTTTTTTATAAATCCTTTTATGGTTTTCCACTTTTTCCAATACAAACGCATTGTCACTTTCCTGAATAAATCTGTTATTTGAAAAATCACAATTTCCTTCTTCATTTAAAATTATTTTTTCAAAAAACATATCTTCATATTCCTTTATTGATAATTGTTTTCTATTATCAAAATCATTTAATCTATCATTTCTTAGATGACTTTTAAAGCCATCTGCAAGAGTTAGATTAAAAAATTCACAAACAGCGCCACTTCCGTAACTATACATTCCGATCTTGTCGCCAGCTTTCAGGTTATCACAGTTTTCAAGTAGTGACAGCAAACTTAAATAAAGGGAGCCAGTGTAAATATTTCCAACTCTTTTTCCATAAATTATTGAAGCATGAAATTTTTCTAAAAATTTATTTTTTTCTTCTTTTTCCACTTTTTTTGCAAAAATTGAATTAATTGCCTTTAATCCAAGTTTCGGAAATGGAAGATGAAAACAGAAAGCATCAAAATCAGATAAATCCTGATTATATCTTTTTGTATATTCCTCAAATGTTGTTGTAAGACAGTCAAGGTACTGCTTTGTTGAAAAATGTCCATCTACTATTGGGAAATCTGAGTAGTTCGGACGCCAGAAGTCCATAATGTCACGTGTCTGGCATATACTTTCATCGTTTATTACAGCGATTCTTGGCTCTTTTTTTATTAACATTGCGATACTTCCTGCACCTTGAGTGGATTCACCAGGAGTGTTAATTCCATATTTTGCAATGTCAGAAGCAATTACTAGAACAGAAGCGTTTTCATTTTGCTCAATATAATTTTTTGCAAAGTTAAGAGCGGCAGTAGCTCCGTAGCAGGCTTCTTTAATTTCGATACATCTTGCAAAAGGCTGAATTTCTAAAAGGTTATGGATAAAAACGGCAGATGCTTTACTCTGATCAATTCCTGATTCTGTTCCTACAATAACCATTTCAATATTTTTTTTATCTTCTTCGTCCAAAATCTGTTCAGCGGCACTAGCTCCAAGTGCTACAATATCTTCTGTAACAGGTGCAATACTCATTTCACTTTGCATAAGCCCTTTCACAAATTTATTCGCATTTTCATTTCGTCCTATTGCCAAATCCCGTATATCTAAAAAATATTTTGGCATAGCAAAGCCAATTTTATCTATTCCAATTTTAATTTTTTCTCCTATTTCTTTTATTTTCATAAAATTTCATCCTTTCTTTATATTTTTTTGAAAGTTTCTTAAATTATATAAAATTTTTTGATATAACTAAACATATTTTACTATAAAAAAAATGAAATATCAATAATACAAACTTTTATTTTTTTCTTGAAGTTTTTTGCATATACTGATATAATAAATTTGAAACTTTATTGAAATAAAGTTAATATTAAAAAAATTATAAATTTGGAGAGGTAAAATGAAAAGATATATTTTAATTGCAATTACAGCAATTTCAATAATGTCCTTTGCTGAAGTAAAAATAAATAAGAGGGCGCTTCTTGAAAAATACAGAAAAGAAGCTCTTTTACAGGAAGAAAAAAAGGAAAAGGAAGCAAAGGCAAAATCATCTGGGAAATCTAATACAGCTAAATCAAGTTCAAGCTATCAAAATAGGACAGAAACTTCAGAAGAAGTAGAAGATGAGAGATTTTCGACTCAAGTTGATGAAGATATAATTGAGTTCGTAAACTATTACTTAAGACGTAATCCAGAAAAAAAAGGAAAACTTGAGCAGCATTATAAAAATGTTGTAGGTCAAGAATAGATTTTCAAGGCACTTTTTATAGTGTCTTTTTTTATGAAATTTTGAAAAAATTAATTATAAAAAAACTTGATATAATATATGTTATATGTTATTATATCAATGTTAAAAAGTTTTGAGATTGGTTTTTTATAACTTTGAAAAATAAAAAATGAGAGGATTACATAATAATGAAATTTGACGAAAGTTTTTATGAAAAAAAGAACACAGGTAGAAATATTTTGATAATAGTAATTATAATAATAATTTTATTTGCTTTTAAAAATAGAATCACAAGTTCATTTACATTTTTGGATGGGATAACTCAAGCGGTAAATTTTAGATTAGTAAAAGTAAAAAGTATGCTTTATACGCAAGTTCTTAAGCTAAGGTCAAGAGTTAATGATATTAGTTACATTGAAGATTATGTTGAAAATAATAAAACTAGAGATTTTGAACTACAAAAAAATAAAGTTCAGAATATGGAGCTTGCATATTTAAAACAGGAAAATGAAAATTTGCGGCAAATGCTTGAAATGCGTCAAAAAAATCCATCTGAATTTATAGCTGCAGACGTAGCTCTTGTGGAAAATGGAAATTCTTCAGAAAAAATGTACATAAATAAAGGGGCTGCTCAAGGAATCAAAATGAATTTGCCAGTAATGTTTGACGGCTTTTTAATCGGTAAAATTTCTAAAGTTAATGATGAATATTCAGAAGTGACTTTATTGACAAGCAAAACTTCAAAGTTAAGTGTAGTATTAAATGGAGAGTTGCAAATTTTACGTGGAAACGGAAATGGAACATTTTCTGTGCAAAACTATAATGCTGGAATCGTTAATAAAAATACAGTGTTTAAAATAGAAACTTCAGGAGTAAGTGATGTTTTACCAAAAGGAATTAAAATAGGAACTTTCAAATTAAATGATTTAGGAGCTTTTAGCAAAATGAAAGAAGTAAAGCTTAGACCTACCTTCCAAATATTTGATATTCAAAGTGTCCTAGTTTATAAATGGAGTATCAATGATACTATAAATACACAAATACAAAATCAGATAAAAACTGAAAAACAAGAAAATAAAGATAATTCACAAATAAATTAAAGAAAGTTGTATTAATATATAGAGTAATGATAATTAACAATTATCTAAAATAAATAAAGAGGTGAGTTTAATATGTTAAAAAATTTAACAATGGTGAAGAAAGTAATGTTGTTATTTCTATTGGTGTCAGTATTTTCCTTTTCAAAGGATTTTTGGGAAAAGAGTAATTTTACTGTAAATGTTGTAGAAGATGCTACAATTAACGGGAACAAAAGAAGTAAAAGTTATGTGATGAATTATAATTCAGGTACATTAAGATTAACAATCACAGCACCAAAAACTAACAAAGGTGAAGTTTATACTTTTAGTGGAGCTAAGAAAACAATTTATTACCCAAGTTTAAAACAAACTGTAACACAAAAGGTTCAAAAAGATGAAGCAACTATTTTAGCAGTATTTAATAAATTGCGTACAATAAGAGCTAAAAAAACACAAACTAAAAATGGTGATACTTTTACTTTTTCAAACAATTGGCTAACAGCTATAAAAAGTAAAGGCTATACAGTAAACTTTAGTGATTATAAATCTTCAAACGGATATTACTATCCAACAAAACTTGCTGTAAAAGATGGAAGTTCCCAAATAATTTACAGATTATCAAATTTTAGATAAAAAATAAACTTTGAAAAGAAAAAATATGAAAATAATAAAGACAAATTGTATTATTTTGAAAAAAAAAGAAATGAGAGAAGCGGATTTACAGGTAACATTATTTAGCAAGGAATATGGAAAAATTATGGCAACAGCTTATGGAATACGAAAATCCAAAAAAAGAAATATTGTTTCCTTAAATCCGCTAAATAAAGTTGAAATTACACTTTTAGAGAAAAATGGCTACTATGTAATAAAAGATGTAGAAATTATGAAGAATTTTAAAAATATTCCAAAAAGTATTGAAAAACTTGAAATTTCATTGTATATACTGGATAGTATTGACAAAATTTATTATATGACAGATGAAAATGGAAATTTTTTTGATAAACTAGTGGAAATATTGAGTTTTATTGACATTCTTCCATACATAAAAAAAGGTTATAAATACTATGTTGTATTATCATTCCTAAGGAGAATAATGATAGAACATGGTATTTATGATATTGAAGAAATAATTTCAATATTAATTAAAGAAAAGAAGGAAAATAAAAAAAAATACAAAGAAATCATGACAATTTTAAAAACAAATTCTGATATTTCAGAAATTCAGGAAAAACTTGAAAGTTACACAGTTTTTTTTAAAAAAATGGTAATTATTTTTGAAAATTTTATAAATAAAAATTTACAAGTTGAATTAAAAATGAAGAAATTTATTATGGAGGAATTTTATGGAAATTAAAAATATATCTGAGTACATCAAAGCTGATACAATAGATCTAAATTTAAAGGCAAAAAATAAAAATGCAGTAATAAAAGAGCTATATAACAATTTAAAGAAAACAGGCTTAATTAATGATGAAGAACTTGGATTAAATGATATCTTTGTAAGAGAAGAAATAGGTTCAACAGGAATTGGGAAAAGAATAGCGTTACCACATGCAAAAACTAAAGCTGTGGAGGAATTAATAATAACTTTTGGAATTTCAAGAAATGGAATAGCATATGATTCATTGGATGATGAAAATGTAAATATTTTCTTTATGTTTCTTTGTCCAGAAAGTAAGGCACATGAATATTTAAGAGTGTTGGCGAGAATTTCAAGATTAATAAGAGAAAATAGATTTGTAGAAAATTTATTAAAGGCAACGTCAAATGAAGAAATTATTGAAATTATTAGAAAAGAAGAAACGAATTAATTAATAAGTTAAATTTTTCGGATTCCAAAACTTTCTTGAATCTATTTTTAAATATATTTTAAAATCACTGAAAATTAGATGTATTTTTAAAATTATTTTTTTAATTAAAAGAAAGATTGGTGAAAATTATGAGATGTCCATTTTGTGGTTATGAAAATACAAAAGTTATTGACAGCCGTTCATATTTTGAAGGAAATTCAATAAAACGTCGACGTGAATGTGAAAATTGTGGAAAAAGGTTTACAACCCATGAAAAAGTCGCCGAATTATCATTAACTGTAATTAAGAAAAACGGACAAAAGCAACCGTATTCGAGAGAAAAGGTTTACAATGGAATTATAAGAGCTTTTGAAAAGCGTCATAGTGATACTGAAAAAATTGAAGAAATGATAGATAAAATTGAACGAGAAATTTTAACTGAATATTCTGGAGAAATAAAATCTAGTGAATTAGGAGATAAAATATTGTCTTATTTAATAGATTTAGATGAAATTGCTTATGTCAGATTTGCTTCAGTTTATAAAAAATTTGATAGTCTTGATAGTTTTGTAAAAGAAATTGAAAAAATAAGAAATGATAGAAAATAAAAACTCATAAAAGTAAAATTTGAAAGGAGTAGCATGAAAAAGCTTTATTTTATTGGAAATATTATATTTTTTTGTTTAGTAGTGCATTTTATTGGTCAAAGTGTAAGTGTGTATATGGGAAAAAAGAAAATGAAAATTAGTTTAATGGAAACAGAAAGAAATATAAAAGAATTAAAAGAAAGAAAAAATAAACTGCTAGAAGAAAAGAAAAATACCAACGATAAGGAAAAAACAGAAAAATATGCAAGAAATGATTTAAATTTAAAAAGAGAAGGAGAATCTACTTATAAAATAGTAGAATAACTTTGAAAGTTAAATTATAGTAAAATTACTTAAAATTAATTTGATTTAGATAATTTTACTATAATTTTTTATCAAAAAGTTTTATAAGTAAGAATAAATATACAATGAATAATTTAATTAATACAGAAAATTTAAAAGACAAAATTGAAAAATATAAAATAGAAGATGAGAAAAATAAATATATTTTTAGGGCAAATTTGAAATATATGATTTCATCATCTATTTTTTTTATAATACTTATATTTATTGCAGGATATTCACTGTATAAAGGAATCGCAGGACTTGAAAAATTAACACCAATAAAAATTACCCTTATAATAATTTTATTTGGATATGTTTCTGTTGCATCTTTTCTTCTGTTCAATTTCAAAATTGTTATTGAAAATAATGAAATATTTGTAAAAAATTTATGTATTAAAATGTCAGATATTGAAAGAGCTAGTGTAAAAGTCGCTAAAATAAGCTCTACAAAAGTTGATAAAATTTTGGAAATAGTAACGAAAGATAAAAAGAAAATACAAATTAGATTGAATATAAATAATGAGTTATTATTTTTTAAATTAATACAAAATCAAATTGGAGAAAAATTAAATATTTAAAAGAAAAAATTGTAAATTTTTATAAATATTAGATAATTCAGATAATAATGTGAGAAATATAAAACTAGAAGGAGAGAAAAACAATTATGGTAGAGTTTTTTATTGCGTTTCGGCATGTTGTTGAAAGAAAATTTCAAAGTATATTTTCTATACTTGGAGTAGCGATTGCTGTGACGGTTTTTATTGTATCGCTTACTGTTTCCAATGGACTGGAAAAAAATATGATAAATTCATTACTGACAATGAGTCCACATATTTTAATAAAAAATAGACAGAAGTCATTTTTTGAAAATTATAATCAAATTGTAGAAAATGTAAAAAAAATAAAAGGAGTAAAAGCTGTAATTCCACAAATTAACAGCCAGTCAATAATAAAACGTGAAGGCTTTGCAAAAGGAGTGTTGGCAAATGGAATTAGTCCTGAAAATGTGAAAACAGACCTGAAGTTACGTATAATTAAGGGAAATAATAATATTTCAGAGCTTAATTCAGTTTTGATTGGAGAAGAATTGTCAAAGGAACTGAAACTAAAAGTTGGAGATGAAATAAGTCTTGTATCAGCTGAAAATAAACCATTAAAACTTATAGTAAGAGGAATATTTAAAACGGGTTTTTTAGACTATGATTCTAATCTTATAATTGTACCTTTACAAACTATGCAAATATTATCGGAACAAGGACAAGCTGCAACAGAAATTGGAATCAAAGTTGAAAGTCCACAAAAAGTGGAAGAAACTTTGAATCAGGTAAACAATACTATTAATAGTCAGGAATATGGAGCAATAAGCTGGAAGACAATTAATCAGAATCTATTAAGGGCAGTGCAGTTTGAAAAATTTGTACTTGTTGCGATTTTAAGTTTATTATTAGTTATTGCAAGTTTTGCTGTATCTGTAATTTTAAATATGATTGTACGTGAAAAAATAAAAGATATTGGAATTTTAAAGTCAATTGGGTATACAAATAAAAATATTCGTAGAATTTTTACTATAGAAGGATTAATAATTGGTGTTTTTGGAATGATCTTGGCAAGTGCATTATCGCCACTTATATTAATAGCTTTAAAAAGACTTTTTAAAATATATATGAAAAGTGGAACATATTATTTAGAAGAATTGCCTTTGTATATTTCACAAAAAGAACTGCTCATTATTTACGGAGTAACATTCGTCGTTGTATTTTTATCGACAATTTTTCCTGCAGCCAGAGCATCTAGATTGAAACCAGTGGAGGCATTGAAATATGAATAAAAATAAAATAATAGAACTGAAAAATGTTAATAAAATTTATAAGACAAAAGTTGAAGAAATTCATATATTAAAAAATATAAATTTAGCATTTAATAAAGGGGATTTTATTTCCATTCAAGGTAAATCAGGAAGTGGGAAAACTTCTCTTTTAAATATACTGGGACTTTTAGATGAGCCAACAGATGGAGAAATTTATATTGGCGGAGAAAAAATTCATTATAGAAATGAAAAAACTAAAAATATTATAAGAAATGAAAAAATAGGGTTTGTATTTCAGTTTCATTATTTATTAAATGAATTTACTGCTCTTGAAAATGTTATGATGCCTGCACTAATAAATAAAAATATGAATAGAAATGAAGCCCAGAAAAAAGCTAAGGAACTTCTTGCACTTGTAGGGCTTGAAAAACGTACAAAACATAAGCCAATGGAACTTTCAGGCGGAGAAAAGCAGCGTGTGGCAATAGCAAGAGCAATGGTTAATGACCCTGATATAATTCTGGCTGATGAGCCAACAGGAAATCTGGATACAGAAACAAGTAATTTAATAAACCAACTATTTATGAAAATAAATAAGGAAAGACAGCAGTCAATAATAATAGTAACACACAGTCTGGAACTTGCAAATTTAGCTGCATATAAATACAAAATTGAAAATGGTGAGTTTAATATGATTTTACCGACAATACAGTTTTAAAAAATAATTTAAAAAAAGTAGGAAATTAGTAATGGAAGAAAGAAGAATTTATTTGCATTATGATATGGATGCTTTTTTTGCCGCAATTGAACAGCGGGATAATAAAGAACTTAGGGGAAAGCCTATTGCAATAGGGCATGGAGTTGTTACAACAGCAAGCTATGAAGCTAGAAAATTTGGTATAAAATCAGCAATGCCAACAGTTCAGGCTAAACGGCTATGTCCCAGCCTTATTGTTGTGAGCCTTAGAAAAGATATTTATTTTGAAGAGGGCAGAAGAATACAGGGATTAATAAAAAATATTTTGAAAAAGTGTGAATTTACTTCTGTCGATGAAGGTTATATTGATATTACAGAATTTATTCAAAATAAAAATATAAAACTTGATAAAAGAGATGAAATCTTAAAAATTGAAAGATTTATAAAAAAATTTAAGCAATATATTTATGATAATTCTAAGCTTACCTGTTCAGTTGGAATAGGATTTAGCAAAATTAGTGCAAAAATTGCAAGTGATATTAATAAACCAAATGGTTACTTTATATTTAAGAATCGAGAACATTTTTTGGAATATATTTATGATAAAAATTTAGCTATAATTCCTGGAATTGGGAAAAAAACTAGAGAAGTATTAAAGTTATTTAATACGACAACTGTTTTTCAGCTTTACGAAATTGAGAAAAATGAATTAATTAGAAGATTTGGAATGAGTAAAGGAGAATATTTGTATAATACAGTTCGTGGTTTACATTTTACGGAAATAAATACGGATAGAAAAAGGCAGTCGTATGGACATGAAATAACATTTAATCGGGAAGAAAATGATATTTCCATAATATATGATGAATTAAAAAAGCAATCTAACAAGTTAAGTCGTAAACTTATCGAAAAAAATGAATTTGCAAAGACAGTTACAGTAAAAATTCGATATTCAAATTTTGTTACTCACACTCGTTCCAGAACTTTGGAAAATGCTACAAATAATGAAAATAAAATTTATGAAGCGACTCTTGAAAATCTAAATTTTTTTGAAAAAAAAGATGAAATAAGGCTCATTGGAGTACAATTAAGTTCAATATTAAAAAGTAATGTTGTCCAGTTATCATTTAATGACTTAAAATAATTCTAAAATTTTTTTAAATTAAACATCTAGAGTTTTTTTTGTAAAATTTGCAACTTTTGAGTTTAAATTTAAAATATACTCGAACCCATTTAAAATTGAACTGCTAAAATTATAAATTTAGGGTTTGAATAAAATAGTCATAGCTTTTGAGTTCGGCTTTAAATCAGTTTTAACTATAACATTACTTTATAGATAGGGAGTGAGAATAATGTCTCTAAATGAAAAAGAAATATTAAGTTATATTAATGAAGTAAATCTTTTATTAAAAAATGCGTATGTACCTTATTCACAATTTCCAGTAGCAGCACTTCTAATTGACGATAATGGACGTAAACATAAAGGAGTCAATGTGGAAAATGCTTCCTTTGGACTTACAATTTGTGCCGAACGTAATGCAATTACAACAGCAATTACTGAGAATATGAAAAAAATAAAAGTGCTTGTTATAACAGGAAATACCCCTGAACCAATTAGCCCTTGTGGAGCCTGTAGGCAAGTAATCAGAGAATTTTCAGATAAAGATACAATTATAATTTTGGCAAATAAAGAAAATAAATATAAAATTACTTCAATAGAAGAATTGTTGCCATATTCATTTGGTGCAGAAGATTTAGAGTAAAAATATGTTGAGAAATTTATAAAATGTGATATAATTATTATAGGGAGAGGTTTACAAAAATAAAAAAATTTTAAAAACCAAGCAAAAAAATAACTTTATTATTGAAAAAGTAAAAAAATGAGTTATAATTATAATGAAAAAGCCAAATATTATAAAATTTTAGTTTTGGAGGAGTGGTTTTTATGAAAAAATTTAATTTAAAAAAAATGTTTTTAGTTTCAATTTTGTCTTTAGCGTTTAGTACTGTTTCTATGGGAGCTTCTTTTATAACATCATCAAAAGATAATGCCATTAATATCCGAGAATCTGCTACTACAGATTCTAAAGTTATAGAAACTATTAAAAATGGAGAAATACTTGAAAGTACAGAAAAATCTGGAGATTGGCATAAAGTGACTTATTATAATAGCGAAATAAAAAAGTCATTCACAGGATATATTCACAATAGCCAATTAAAAGAAACAATTGGAAAACTTGTTATAACTTCCAGTATAGGATATAGCAACATAAGAGAAAAACCAACAACAAAATCTGCAATAAAAACTAGATTAAAAACTGGTCAGACAGTTTATGCAATAAGTAAAACAGACGATGACTGGTATTACATAAAATTTAATGGTAATCAGCGAGGTTATATTTACAGTAATCAAGTTGCTAAAAAGTAATATTTAAATTTTTTGATTTATTATTAATGTTACAGATGATAGTAGGAAATTTTAATGTTTCCTACTATTTTATATTATTTTTTTATATTTTTTTTAAATTTGTATTGCAAAAATAAAAAAAAGAGGTATAATTATAGTGATAAAAGAATTAAAAAAAGTTTAAATATAGGGAGTGATTCTTATGAAAAAAATATTATCATCTTTGATTATGTTCTCAACATTGAGCAGCATTTCAATGGGAGCAACATACATGACATCAGCAAAGGGTAATGGAATTAATGTACGAACTTCTCCAACAACAAAATCCCGAGTTGTAAAAGTTGTGCCAAGTGGAGATATCGTGAATAGTGATGAAAGATCTGGTAACTGGTACAAAGTAGAATCTGTAGATTCTGAATCTGAATACAACGGATATATTCATAACAGCCTATTAAAACCAGTAACTGAAAGAAATGTACTACCGAATGGAAATACTAATGTAAGAGCAGCAGGTTCATTAAAATCTAAAGTAATTGGTAAAGTAAATAGTGAAGATGTAATCTACACAATAGGAAATAAGAATAAAGGATGGTACCACGTAAGACTTTCAAAATACCAAGCGAATGGAAAAAAATTTGGATACATTCATGAAAGTAGATTTCAAGACTAATTATTAAAAATAAACTATATTTATTATTGCTTAAAAATTAAACTTCAAAATAGTAGGATTATAAAATTTTTCCTGCTATTTTTATATAAATTTTAAATTTTTTATTATTTTTTAAAATTTATGTTCAAAAAATGAAAATATGAGGTATAATTATAATGATAAAAAGATTAATAAAATTTTAAATCTAAGGAGTGATTTTTATGAAAAAGATGTTTCTGTTTTTAATTTTATTTTTCACATTAAGTACTGTTTTGACGGCAGATTGGTATTACATAGGGTCATCAAGTAGTGGAATAATTAATGTTCGAGAATTTCCAAATAACCAATCTAGAGTTGTAACAACCGCACGAAATAATCAAATAATACGGGTTATTCACAAACAAGGTAATTGGTATAAAGTGAATATTGAAGCTGGTGATATTGGCTATTTAGGATATATTCATAATAGCATGTTAAAAAAAGTTACAGAATTTTCAATATATTCTAAGGAAGGATACACTAATGTAAGATCAAAGCCTAGTTCTTCTTCTAAAGTAATAGCTCGGTTAGAAAATGGAGAAGAAGTTTTTGCGATAAATAAGACAGGAGACTGGTATTATGTAACACTTTGGGATAGTGACATATACGGATATGTTCATCAAAGCCAATTACAAAGAAACTAAAAAATTAAAATAAAAAATGGCAGGAAATATTAACAAATATAATCCTGCTATTTTTATATAATTTATATTCAACTTAGCTATACATTTCATTTAGTCTTGCTTCAACTGTTTCATCATTCAAATAATCATCATATTCCATTTCTTTTTCCAAAATACCTTTTGGTGTAATTTCAATTATTTTATTTGCGATTGTCTGAATAAATTCGTGGTCGTGTGTTGTGAATAAGATTGTTCCGTCAAATCTTTCTAACGATTTATTAAGCGATGTAATTGCTTCAAGATCCAAGTGATCTGTTGGGTTGTCTAATAATAGGACATTTGCGTTGGATAGCATCATTTTTGAAAGCATACAACGAACTTTTTCCCCTCCAGAAAGAACTTTGGCTTTTTTTCTTGCATCTTCTCCTGAGAATAGCATTCTTCCTAAGAATCCACGTACATATTCTTCGTGCTGATCAGTCGAAAATTGTCTTAGCCAGTCAATTAATGACAAGTCAACATCTTCAAAATATTCTGAATTGTCTTTTGGAAAATAGCTTTGTGAAGTTGTAACTCCCCATTCAACTTTTCCAGAATCAGGTTCTAGCTCGCCAGCTAAAATTTGAAAAAGAGTTGTCTTGGCTATATCATTTTTGGATAAAATAACAACTTTGTCCCCAGTGTTTATTGTAAAGGAAATATTGTCAAGAATTTTTTCTCCGTCAATAGTTTTTGTTAAGTTCTCAACTTTTAACATATTGTTTCCAGCTTCCCTTTCAGGTTTGAACTC
The DNA here is from genome assembly GCF_000023905.1 of Leptotrichia buccalis C-1013-b. Taxonomy (NCBI): domain Bacteria; kingdom Fusobacteriati; phylum Fusobacteriota; class Fusobacteriia; order Fusobacteriales; family Leptotrichiaceae; genus Leptotrichia; species Leptotrichia buccalis. The sequence goes on from NC_013192.1 coordinate 950,737, forward strand.
AATATATGGATATTTTCTATTAGAAACCTGCATATCTTCAAATTGTAATTTTTCCAGCTGTTTCTTACGGCTTGTAGCTTGTTTTGATTTTGAGGCATTAGCAGAAAAACGTGCAATAAAGTCTTGAAGTTCCTTTTTCTTTTGCTCCATTTTTTTATTTTGGTTTCTAATTAATTCTTGCATTAATTGATTTGATTCGTACCAGAAATCGTAGTTTCCAACAAACATTTTGATTTTTCCGTAATCAATATCAGCAATGTGAGTACAAACCTTATTTAAAAAGTGTCTATCATGCGAAACTACAAGTACAGTTGTGTTTTCCAAGTCCATTAGAAAATCTTCTAGCCATTTTACTGCGTGCAAGTCAAGTCCATTTGTAGGCTCATCTAATAATAAAATGTCAGGATTTCCAAAAATAGCCTGTGCAAGCAGTACTTTTACCTTTTCAGGTTCTGTTAATTCTTTCATCAGTTTGTGATGCATTTCAGCGGGAATTCCTAATCCAATTAGAAATTTTTCGGCATTTGTTTCAGCTTCCCAGCCGTCCAGTTCTGCAAATTCCCCTTCAAGTTCAGCCGCCAAATTTCCATCTTCTTCAGTAAATTCAGTTTTTGCATATAAAGCATTTTTTTGCAGCATAATATCGTATAATTTTGCGTGTCCCATCATTACTACATTTAGCACTTCTTCATCTTCATAAGCAAAGTGATCCTGCTTTAGAAATGATAGTCTTTTATTTTTTTCTACAATAACTTCCCCAGAAGTAGAATCAAGCTCTCCAGTTAAAACTTTCAGAAAAGTTGATTTTCCAGCTCCGTTCGGTCCAATAATACCGTAACAGTTCCCTTCTGTAAATTTAATATTCACTTCATCAAAAAGTTTTCGTCCACCAAACTGGACAGATAAATTACTTGTTGAAATCAAAAAATTTCCTCCTTAAATATTTATAATTTATCTATATTATATCAAAAATTTTCACTAAAAACAAAATAAATTTACTTAAAACCTTTATTTTTTCCAAAATAATTGGTAAAATATACGAAAGGAAAAATTTTGAAAAAACAGAATGGGGAAAACGTATGAATAAAACAAATTTTCACACTCATAATTACCGATGTGAACATGCCGTTGGAAATGTTGAAGATTATGTAAAGGTGGCAATTAGGGAAGGCTACACCGAGCTTGGAATATCAGATCACGCTCCAATGCCTGAATATTATGAAAATAATAGAATGAAAGAAGAAGATTTTGACGGATATTTGAAGGAAATTGAAGAAGCACAAGAAAAATACGGAGATAAAATTAAGATTTATAAATCATTAGAAATTGAATATTTCCCAGAATTTGCTGAAAAATATAATAAATACAGGGAAAAACTAGATTATCTTATTTTAGGGCTGCATGCTTTTAGAAAAGATGGAGATGATACAAATTATAATGCTTGGAAAATAAAAACAGAAGAAGATGTGCTGGCTTATGCCAAATTTATGGTGGAAGCTATAGAAAGCAAAAAATTTGACTACATCGCACACCCAGATTTGTATGTAATAAATTATCGAACTTGGGATGAAAGCTGTGAAAAAGCTGCACATATGATTGCAAAAGCAGCAGAAAAAATAGATGTGCCGCTTGAAGTAAATGCAAATGGGATAAGAAAATCGTTTGAAAGACATCCTGACTGGGACAGATATATGTATCCGTACAAGGAATTTTGGGAAATTGTGAAACAGTATAATGTTAGAACGATGATTGGATCGGATACGCACAATTTTAACAGGATGGAAGATAGAGAAATGGAAATTGCTAGGGAGTTTGCGAAGGAAATTGGGTTGAATGTGATTGAGAGCATTTTTTAGAATTGTAAAATTTAACAGGAAGGATTACAATTATGAAAAAAATAATTTTATTTATTTGTATTTTAATAGGAGTGAGCTCGTGTGATATGATCGCTGAAAATATCCAGGAATCAAAAATTTATTTTGCAAATAGAAAATTAGATAAGAAAAGAAATAAAATTGGTTGGGAACTTTTAAAAGGAGATACTGAAAAAATATTATGGAATGATATGGAATTAACACTTCCTAAAAATACAAAGATAAAAAAAGAACCTGGTAAGCCAAAATATGAAACTGGAAATTTGGAATATAATGAAGTAGTATTAGAAATAAAATTTGTATACATTCCTAACAAAAATGATGGGAATATTTGTTTTGCTGAACCAACTCCATTCAAACAATGGTATAAGAAAAAAGATAATGATTATTACTTTTTATATGCTGATAATTTTGAGAATACAAAGAGTAATATGGTATTAGCTGAAAAAATAGCAAAAGAAAATGGTTTTACTGAATGTAAAAATGGGTTAAGATAATAAATTTGTATAAAAAATGAAAAATTTTAAAGAAAGGAGTGTATGGTATTGATTTATCATACAATAAACAAAAATGGATAACAGTTTTAAATTTTTAAAAGGGGCAAAAATGATACACCCCACAACAGGGATAACTTTGGAATATTTGGATAAGGCTCATGCAGTATGTTTTGTGCTGTTTAATGAAACGAAGGAAAAAGTAATTTTGGTAAAACAGTTTAGACCTGGACCAAAAGATTATTCGATTGAAGCTTGTGCAGGGTTAATTGATGGAAATGAGGAGCCTAGAGTGGCGGCTTTTAGAGAATTAAAGGAAGAAACTGGATACTTGGAAACAGACGTAACAGATATTGAGGAATTGCCGCAAGGACTGTATGTATCGCCAGGTTACACTACTGAAAAATTGTATTTTTTTAGTGCAAGATTGAAATCTGATGATATTAAGCCAATAGAGCAGTCGCTTGACCATGGGGAAGAAGTGGAAGTAATATGGGTTGATGTAAAAGATGTTATAAAACTTTCAAGCGATATGAAAACAATACTTGCTGTAACATATTTTTCTAAATAATTTTTACTAAATTTTTAGATTGTACAAATCAAATTGAAGGGAGAAAATTATGAAAAGCTCTTTGCCGTTGCCATCTCTGATAATATATGTTTATATTATTTATTTGCTTTTCAGTTTAATTATGAAAAAAATTAGATTTAAGGCAGAAAATTTGGAAGAGCTGGATGGAGAATTCATTTTTACTTTTATAAGAAGAATTAGAAAAAAAGAGATTTATTTTAACATTAATGAAGTAAAAATGTGTGTATTGTCAAGAATGCTTATACAAGGAGGAACATTTAAAACTATAAATTTCAATGTTTTCTTAAATGACGGGTATACTTTTCGACTAAGAAAAAAAAGAGAATGTTTATTATTTTTGCAAGTTTGCCGTGAAAAAAGGAATGAACTGTATCAAAAAATATTAAGCATGATTCCAGCTGATATAACAGTTATTTCAATCATTGAAAAAGAGCTGGATAATTTTAAAAGATAAATTATAGAGAAAATAAGCATTTAATCAATAATTTTAAAAATTATTTGACAACATAAATTAAAAATGATAATATAAAAACGTAAGGTTAAAAGAAATTTTCTGTTAATAAATTTTTAATTATAATAGTTATAGAAGGAGAAAAAATCTATGAAAAAAATCGCAATTTTAACTAGTGGTGGAGATTCACAAGGTATGAATACAGCGATAAGAGCTGTTACGAAAGCTGCCATAAATAAAGGAATGAAAGTTTATGGAATCAAAAGAGGATATAAGGGTATGCTTGAAGATCAGATTTCACCATTGACATTATTAGATGTAAGTGGAATTGCTGATAAAGGGGGAACAATTTTATTATCAGCAAGATTGCCGGAATTTAAAGATCCTGAAGTTAGAGCAAAAGCAGCGGCTAATTTAAAAAAATATGGAATTGATGGATTAGTTGTAATTGGTGGAGATGGATCATTCCATGGAGCACATTATTTGTATGAAGAACATGGCATCAAAACAATTGGAATACCAGGAACAATTGATAATGACGTAGCTGGAACTGATTATACAGTTGGTTATGATACTGCATTAAATATCATATTAGATGCTATTTCAAAATTAAAAGATACTGCCACTTCTCATGAAAGAACGTATTTGGTAGAAGTAATGGGAAGAAATTGCGGAGATTTGGCTCTTTATTCTGCAATAGCAGGTGGTGCAAGTGGAGTTATGATTCCTGAAAAAGAAAGCTCAATTGATGATTTAGCAGAAGTAATTAAAAAAAGACGTGCAGATGGTAAATTATATGATATAATCGTAGTTGCTGAAGGTGTAGGAAATGTTGTACAACTTAAGGAAGAATTAGCTAAAAGAGTTAACACAAGTATAAGAGTTACTATTTTAGGACATATTCAAAGAGGTGGAGCTCCTACTGCATTTGATAGAATTTTGGCAACAAGATTAGGTGTAAGAGCGGTTGAATTAATTGAAGAAGAAAAAGGTGGATTAATGGTTGGAATTCAAAGTGAAGAAGTAACAACTCATAAACTATCTTATGCTTGGGAAAATTATTCAAAAGCATCATCAGCTGACTATGTAATAGCAAATATGTTATCATTATAATTATTTAGTAATTAATGATCTATAAAAAATGAATGAATATTCTTATATTAAGTAAGATTCATTGATAAATAAGACAGTAAGAATTTTAAACATTAAATTAGGAGGAAAAATGAAAATTAAAATGACTAAAGTTGTTTGTACCATCGGTCCAAAAACTGAAAGTATTGAAATGTTGACAAAATTAGTAGAAAGTGGAATGAACGTAATGAGATTGAACTTTTCTCATGGTGATTTTGAAGAACATGGACAAAGAATTAAAAATATTAGAGAAGTAATGAAAAAAACAGGTAAAGAAATAGGGATTTTATTAGATACTAAAGGGCCTGAAATTAGAACTGGAAAATTAGAAGGTGGAAAAGATGTATTATTAGAAACTGGTAAAAAAGTAACTATTACTACTGATTATTCTTTCGTTGGAAATGCTGAAAAATTTGCAGTTTCTTATCCTGGAATTGTTGATGACTTATATGAAGGAACAACAGTTTTATTAGATGATGGTTTAGTTGGATTAAAAGTTGAGAGCGTAGACAAAGCAGCTGGAGAAGTTCACTGTGTTATCACAAATACTGGAGAATTAGGAGAAACTAAAGGTGTAAACTTGCCAGATGTTTCAGTTGGATTGCCTGCATTAGCTGAAAAAGATATTGCTGACTTGAAATTTGGTTGTGAACAAGGTGTTGACTTTGTAGCAGCTTCATTCATAAGAAAAGCATCTGACGTTGCTGAAGTAAGAAAAGTATTAGATGATAATGGTGGAAAAAATATTCAAATTATTCCTAAAATTGAAAGCCAAGAAGGTGTTGACAACTTCGATGAAATCTTGGAATTAAGTGATGGAATCATGGTAGCAAGAGGAGATTTAGGAGTAGAAGTTCCTGCAGAAGAAGTTCCTTTCATGCAAAAAATGATGATTAGAAAATGTAACAAAGCTGGAAAACCAGTTATTACAGCTACACAAATGTTAGATTCAATGATTAGAAACCCAAGACCTACAAGAGCAGAAGCAGGAGACGTTGCTAATGCTATTTTAGATGGAACAGATGCAGTTATGTTATCAGGAGAATCAGCAAAAGGTAAATATCCAGTAGAAGCTGTTAAGATGATGGCTACTATTTCAAAAAGAACAGATGAATTTAAAAAATTCAAAACAGTTGAAACTCCAGGAGGATCAGATATTTCTGTTACAGAAGCAATTTCAAGCGGTGCAGTAAGTACTTCTCATGCATTGGATGCTAAATTAATTGTATGTTGGACAAAAACTGGTAGAGCACCAAGAATGATTAGAAAATATGGACCAACTATACCAATTATTGCTTTGACAGACAATGACCAAACTGCAAGACAATTGGCATTAGTAAGAGGAGTTAGAGCTTACGTAGCAAAAGGATTGGATAAAACAGATGATTTCTTCGCAAAAGCAAGAGAAATTGCAGCTAACCATGAAGAAGCGAACAAAGGTGATTTAGTAGTAATGGTAACTGGAATCTCTAAAGAAGGAACAACTAACACATTCAGAGTAGAAAGAGTTGGAGAATAATTAAAAAATTTGATTATTTAACTGACAATTAATTTAAATATTTTTGTGAGGGAAACGGTTTTATACCTTTTCCCTTTATTTATATACATAAGAAAAGAAAGGAATAAAAAAAGTGAAAAAACTTGATGATTTGATAGATGTTTTTGCAAAATTACCGGGAATTGGAAGAAAAAGTGCGGCAAGAATTGCATTTGATGTGCTTGAAAAAAGTGAAGCTGATATTGATAGAATGCTTGAAATAATAAAAGATTCACATACTAATATTAAACATTGTGAAATTTGTGGAAATTTATCGGAAAATGATATTTGTGAAATTTGTGCCAATGAGAAAAGAGACAAGGAAGTAATCTGTGTTGTTGAAGGAGTGCGAGATGTGATTGCATTTGAAAAGTCTGAAACTTATAATGGACTTTATCACGTACTTGGCGGAAAAATTGATCCATTAAATGGAGTTACTATTGAAGATTTAAACTTAATGAAATTAATGAGAAGGTTGGATGGAAATGTGAAAGAAATTATATTAGCTTTAAATCCTGATTTGGAAGGGGAAACTACAAGTCTCTATTTGACAAAATTTTTAAAAGATAAAAATGTAAAAATTTCAAAAATTGCCAGTGGAATTCCAATGGGAGGAAATATTGAATATACAGATATGGCGACGCTGGGAAGATCGCTGGAAGGTAGAGTTAATGTGGATGATGTAGACTAGATTGGGTTTTAGAAAATAAGAGTTTAAATTACTTGTATTTTATTTGCTATTTCAGTATAATTTCAATATAGGGGCTGAAGGATAAAAAAGGGAGTAAAGTGGAATGAGAAAGAAGTTGCCCAATTGGAATATCGGATTTTAAAAAAGTGATTGAAGGGAATTAGTATTTTGATAAGATAGAATTAATTAGTAATACTAAACACCATTTAAATAACGAATTTATTACAAATTTTTCTAATCAGAGGATAAAACTCAATATTTTCAAATGATTAAAATATAATTTTCACTTTTTAAACAGATTTTGGTATAAAATTATGGAAGAGGCGGAAATGGTAAAAATTTTTACAAGACCTCGGCGTTTTTAGGAAAAGAAATGGAAGTTAAATTTGAAGGATAAATAAAAATATAAAAAACAAAAAATAAATACTCAAGCAGTCTGATAAAATAACCATTGCCTGAGTATTTTTTATTGAAATTAGATTAATTTCTAAAATTTTAATAATTTTTATTTTAAATCGTTTATATATTTTTTCACAAAGTCCTGAATTTCAGCCTTATCAATTACATTTGAAAATCTTATTTCTGAATTTCTGACTTCTGTCAGCTTTTCTGGGAATTTTACACCAGTAACTTTTGATACTTCATCTAAAATTGCATAAGGCTCTTTTGTTTCATCAAGTCCCAATGCTTTTGCAATTGGAGTTGGGAATTTGAATGGGTGTGCTGTTGACATTATTACTGTGTGAATGTTTTTATCTAAATTGTTGTTATCTAATTTTTCATAAACAGAATAAGCAACTGCTGTGTGAGGATCCATTAAATAATGATAATTTTCATATACATTTTTAATTGCATTTACAGTTTCATCATCGTTCGCAAATTCTCCGTAAAATTCATTTTGAATATTTTTCAATTCTTCTTCATTTACAGACAACTCTCCTCCTAAAAGTAAGTTTGTAATCAATTCATTTACTCTTTCAGAATTTTCATTTAGTGCGTAATATAAATATCTTTCAAAATTTGATGAAAGAAGAATGTCCATTGAAGGTGAGTTTGTTGCGTAAAAATCTCTATTTTTGTTGTATATTCCAGTTTGGAAGAAGTCAGCCAGAACTTTATTTTTATTTGAAGCTGAAATAAATTTTTTGATTGGTATCCCAAGTTTTTTAGCGATAAATCCAGCTAAAATATTTCCAAAGTTTCCAGTTGGAACTACCACATTAAATTCCTCGTTAGGCTTAATTGTTCCAGCTTTTACCAAGTTTACATAAGTTGACACATAATATATGATTTGTGGAAATAATCTTCCAATATTGATAGAGTTTGCACTTGAAAACATTACATTGTGATCGTTTGCATATTTTTTAAATTCTTCGCTGGAAAAAATGACTTTTATGGCACTTTGAGCATCATCAAAGTTTCCGTTTATTGCGACAATTTCGACATTGTTTCCAAGCTGTTTTCGCATTTGTTCTTCCTGCATCGGACTAACTCCATTTTTAGGATAAAATACGACAATGTTAATTCCGTCAACATTTTTAAATCCTTCAAGTGCAGCCTTTCCAGTATCTCCAGAAGTTGCAGCCAGAATCAATATTTTTTTATCTTCTTTTTGTTTTTCTTTACTTAAAAGCAGCAAATATGGGAATAATGAAAGAGCCAAATCTTTAAATGCCAATGTTCTTCCATGAAACAGTTCTCCAAAACTTACTTTTTCATTTAATTTATGTACAGGAACAATATTTTCATCAGTAAAAGTAGTATTGTTATAAGCATTGTTCACAGCATTTTTTATTTCTTCGTCTGAAAATTCTGTAAAAAATAGTTTTATAATTTTTTCTGAAAGTTCTTGATAAGACAAGTCTTTTAGTTCATCATAAGTCAATTTAACTTCTGGTAATTTTTCAGGGATATAAAGCCCGCCGCCATTTGCAAGTCCATGTAATGTAGCAAAAGTGGAGCTTTGTACTTTTCCGCCTCTTGTACTTTTGTAATTCATAATTACACCTCTTCTTTGATTATTTTATTTATAAAACATTATAACATAAAAAAATACGCCAATCAATTGGAATGGAGCATTTTTTTAGCTTTTGTTAATCTAAATGGATTAATTTATTATTTTTATAAGTCAAGCATATCATAAAATGTGAAATTAGTTAACTAGAAAATAAAAAATTATAAATTTTTTAATAAATAAACAATTTTTCTCATTTTTCTTTAATAATTAATCTGTATAATATAATTGAAGTAAAGTTTTTTGTTTTATAATTATTATGATATATGTGTATAGAAAGGTTGGTAAAGACTATGAAAAAAATATTTTTGATGTTATTATTGATATTTTGTGTAATTTCCTGTGAATTAAAAAAGGCTCAGGAAGCATACGATAGAAAAGAATATTTGGAAAGTATGAAAATTGTTTTAAAATATTTTGAAAAAAATCCTCACAAATTACAGAAGATAAAACCAGATGTAAAAAATGACCTTATTGCAAAATTTTCAAATATTGTAAGTATTTATGAAAGAAAGGCGTATAATGGAACTCCTGATGAAAAAATTGAAGGTTATTCTAGTTTAGGTCAGATTTATATGTTAGTGGATAAATATTCGGCATCACATGAATTTACAAATTTTACTAGGGAGCATAATTTGAATTCAATTTATGACAATTATGAAAGTCTTATTTCACAGAAAATACGAGATAATATGAGCTGGGAAAATTATGAAAATATTTATCAGACGGTAAAGAAATACTATAACGGGCATATAGAATTTATGGAAGAATTAATGAATAGTGGTAAAATGACGTTTTATCGAGAAGTTCATGAAAAAATGTCAAGATCAAAAGCTGATAAATTAATAGATATTGCACAAAGATTTGAAAACTCGGGAAATTATAGAAATGCTGAAAAATTGTATTTAGATGCGAGTAAAACCTATTCGCGTTATGACGAAAACTACAGACAAGCCAAAACTAGATATTATGAAACAAAGCAAAGAGCAGATTTAATTGATGCGGAAAAAAGTTATAATTTAGGACTTGCAGAAGTTCGTAAGAATACTAAATCGAGTTATAGAAAAGCTGCAAACTATTTTGAAGAAGCTGCAAAATTTGTGCCTAATTATCGGGATAGTAAAGAATTGGCAAGAAAATATGAAAGTATGGGAGAAATACATTATTATTTTTCAGAGTGTCCAACTACAGTTGAAAATTATATAAGCAGTGGGCTAGCAAGAGTAGGAAGTAAAAAAATGTCAATTGGGTATGCTGATGTAGTTATTTCATGTGATATGGATACTCGATATAGAGTTTATGAAGGACTTCCTAAAAGAGTGGGACGTACTGAAGTTGGTCAGGTACGAGATAAAAATGGAATGTTTGTTACAAAGCAATATATGTTCCAAGAAATTGAAAAAATTTCTACTGAAACGATGGATATGAAATATACAATAAAATTAAGTGGATTGTCAAGAAAAAGCGTTAATGGAAGTTTTTCCGTAGAAAATAAATATAAGGAACTAGTTTACAGTGGAGATGTTCCAGAAAAATATAGATCGGTAAAGGAATCTCCTTTAGGAAAAGATGAAATGAAGAAAAAAGCATATAAAACAATGTTAGATAAAGCTCATACAGAATTAGAGGAAATAATAAAAGTTATCAAAAATTTATAAAAAAAGAGAGAAGTGAATGATATGAAAAAAGTAATTTTAAGTTTATTTGTATTGTTAAGTTTATCAACTTTTACACAGGAAAAATATAAAATAGAAATAGAGCCGTCTACAAAAATATCTCAAAATGTTATTCAGGGCTATAATTCTCAAATTGAAAAAGAAGTGAGCAAAATATATTCAAAAGAAGAAATGTTTGGAATTATGAATAAAATGATGAACGGAGCTTCTGCTTCTATTCAAGGTAAAAATGGAGCAAATGAGTCAAAAGGATTTTTGGGAGAAGACTATATTTCTAAAATGATGGATACAATGTTTAAGTATTATAAAATTGAAATAGAAAAGATAAATTATATTTCTGAAAATAAGGCGTATGTAAAAGTTAAATTGGGATTTCCTATTAATATGGATGAAATAAAAAGTATGAGCAGTCTTGATAAAATGCTTGAAAAAGCTCAGGAGAATTCTAAAAAACTTGAAACAGCCTTTAAGAAAAAAACAGGAAAAACAATAGAAGAGTATTCAAAGTCAATTTCAGAAAAAGATGAAAAGGCAATGAAAAAATATTTTAAAATAATGAGTGAAATTCAAATGGAAATGATGGACGAAGAATTGGATAAAATGACAAAAAATGGAAAATATGTAGGAAGAAAAGAAATTTTGGAAGCTAATAGAAAGAATGGTAAATGGGTAATAGAAAATCCAAATTTTGGATATTAAAATAATATCAATAGAGAGAAAAATAAATTTGAATTAGTAAAATTAAAGTGAACAAAAATAGTAAAAATGAATACACTTCAGTTTAAAAGATAATACTAGATAAAAAAGGAGCATATTGTGTTTTATATAGACTAAGCCGCCCCTTGATTCATAATATTTATTTGATTAAATTCCAGATTAAATACAAGGAGATTTTATTTTCTCCTTGTTTTTTTGGTTAAATACTCATCAAGTTTAATAAATTTTGGAATTAATTCTAAAGTAATTTACTACAAATATTAAGAAATTATAATTAATATTATTATATTTTACTTTTGTTAAAATTTATTTTTGTTAGATGTGATATTTTAAAAGTAATTTATATAAATTGTTTTTTTTGGTTTGTTTACTTTTGATAATTTATATGGTATAATAATTACTGTATAATATTAAGGTTATTGAAATAAAAAAATAGGAGGGATTCAGTATGAAAAAATTAGTATTAGGTTTGTTTTTAGTATTAACGGCAATGTCATTTTCAGCTCCACGTTTTGTAGATGTTAATGGGATAAAAAGAAAAAAATATAGAATTATTGCTGATACAGATATAGGATTTTCATATTTAGCGAAAAATAGCGAAAGTGGTAAATATATATCATTATCATATTATTATGGTAGGGATAAAGATAATCCAAAGTCTGTAAATAATTTGTTGAAGAAAGAATTTATAGAAGGGATAGATTTGGAATATATGCGTAATTATGAAAATAGCAGATACTATGTTACTAAATATTATAATAGAGAAGAAGAAATTTATGCTTATCTTGCAATAGGAAAAAATCCTAAAATAAAAAATTGCTATGTTGCAGTTCTTTATCTTACACCAGAAAATTTTGGCACAAAAACTTTAAATTATAATATAAATGTTCTTTTAGACGAAGCAGAAAGTTTTTTAATAAAATCATAAATTGCAATATTAATTGCGATATTTTACTAAATTTTTTTAAAACTAATTTCGTGTAAGAATTTTTCAAATGGTGTTACATGGTTTAAACATTTTCTTGGTCTTGAGTTTATCAGCATTAAATTCTTATCAATTCTTCTGTTTCTATCTTTGCTATGTTGGTCTTCTTTGGGTAAAATTCTCTCAGAAGACCGTTATTGTTTTCGTTACAACTTCTTTGTCACGAGCAGTATGGTTCTGTAAAATAGAAATCTATTTCCAGCTTTTCCACATATGTGAAATAAATCTTTACAGAAGGAATAGCAATGTAAGTTTTAGTTTTATCATTAGCCAAATCGTTAAAAAAGAAAATGACTTTATCATCGACATTATTTTTTCTTATTGTTTTATTTTTAATGTTAATATTTTATTTATCTCAATTTTTTTAAAATTAAGATAATAAATTAAATGTTGAGTGTAGAATAAAAATAGAATGAGAAAAAATTTTAAAATTATAGTGAAATAAAATGAATTTTAGTGTATAATATAAAAAATAATTTAAAAAATAAAGGAGTTGGATATTGAATGTAATAGATGCAGAAAAATCACTTTAAAACTAATTTTAAAATTTGATTTTGAAATATTCTTTGAAATATTCAATTTTCAATCTAAGTTTTCAAAGAGGTCGAGTATAAATTGTAAAAGTTGAATAAAAATAAAACAATAAAAAAAAAGAACATTAAAGAAGAAAGAGGTGCAAAAATTATGTGGTTTACAAAATCACAAAATGATGTTTTAAAAGAGTTGAATGTGGATCCTAAAGTTGGGTTGACAACTGAGGAAGTAAATATCAGGCTTGAAAAATATGGACAGAATAAATTGAAAGGGAAGGCTAAAAAAACGTTATTGCAGTTATTTATAGCACAGCTTCAGGATATGCTGATTTATGTGTTAATTGCAGCTGCTGTAATAAATTTGATTGTAGATATTCATCATGGATGGACTGATGCTTTGATTATAATGGCGGTAGTACTTATAAACGCTGTAGTCGGTGTAGTTCAGGAATCAAAAGCGGAAAAGGCGCTTGAGGCATTGCAGCAAATGACGACTCCTAAGAGCCTAGTTCGTAGAAATGGAGAAGTTATAGAGGTTAATTCAGAAGACTTAGTTCCAGGAGATATTTTGGTAATTGATGCAGGTAGATTTATTCCAGCTGATGTGCGGCTTATAGAAAGTGCAAATTTACAAATTGAAGAATCGGCACTTACGGGAGAATCAGTACCAAGTGAGAAAAATGCTGATTTTATTACAAAAGATGAAAAAATTCCTGTTGGAGATAAGGAGAATATGGCATTTATGTCAACTATGGCGACTTATGGACGTGGTGAAGGTGTCGTAGTTGCCACAGGAATGGAAACTGAAATTGGTAAAATTGCGAAAATACTTGATGAAGATGAAAGTACGTTGACTCCACTTCAAATAAAGCTGGATGAGCTTGGGAAAATACTTGGTTATATTGCAATGGGAATTTGTGCTGTGATATTTGTTGTTGGAATTATTCAGAAACGTCCTATTTTGGAAATGTTTATGACTTCGATAAGTTTGGCAGTCGCTGCGATTCCTGAAGGGCTTGTTGCAATTGTTGCGATTGTGCTTGCAATGGGTGTTAATAAAATGTCTAAAAAAAATGCAATTGTAAGAAAATTGCCTGCGGTGGAAACATTGGGAGCAGTAAATATAATTTGTTCAGATAAAACAGGAACATTGACGCAAAATAAAATGACAGTTGTAAAAACTTATACCCTTGACAATTTGAGAGATGTGCCGTCAGAAGGAAGAGATTTTGTGGCAAATAAAGATGAAAGTGAATTAATTCGTTCATTCGTGCTTTGTTCAGATGCTTCGATTGACAACGGGCAGGATATTGGGGATCCGACAGAAGTGGCACTGGTTGTGCTGGGAGATAGATTTAATCTTGAAAAAAATGCTTTAAATGCGAAATATAAAAGAGTTAGTGAAAATCCGTTCGATTCAGATAGAAAATTAATGTCGACTTTGAATGAAGAAGGAAACGGGAAATATAGAGTTCATACAAAAGGTGCGATTGACAATATTCTTGTAAGAGCAAATAAAATTCTGTTAAATGGAAAAATTGTTGCATTGACGCAAGAAATGAAAGAAAAAATATTAAAAGTGGCAATGGAAATGTCAGATGATGCACTTCGTGTATTAGGTGTGGCATTTAAAGATGTAGACAGTGTAATTGTTCCTGAAGAAATGGAAAAAGAGCTGGTTGTAGTTGGAATTGTTGGAATGATTGACCCGCCAAGAACAGAAGTTAAAGATTCGATAATGGAGGCAAAAAATGCTGGAATTACTCCAATTATGATTACAGGGGATCACAAAAATACAGCAGTTGCCATTGCAAAAGAACTAGGAATTGCGACAGACATAAGTCAGAGTTTGACTGGTGCTGAAATTGATGAAATTTCAGATAAGGAATTTTCTGAAAATATCGGTAAATATAAAGTTTTTGCAAGAGTTTCGCCTGAACATAAAGTGAAAATTGTAAGAGCTTTTAAACAAAAAGGTAACATTGTTTCAATGACAGGAGATGGAGTAAATGATGCACCGTCGCTTAAATTTGCTGATATTGGTGTAGCAATGGGAATTACAGGGACTGACGTTTCCAAGGGTGCGAGTGACATGATTTTGACTGATGATAACTTTACTACAATTGTTCATGCAATTGAAGAAGGAAGAAATATTTACAATAATATCAAAAAAACTATTATTTTCCTGCTTTCTTGTAACTTGGGAGAAATAATCTGTATTTTTCTTTCGACATTGTTAAATTGGGATTTACCATTAGTTGCAACACAATTATTATGGGTAAATTTGGTTACTGATACTTTACCAGCATTAGCACTTGGAATTGATCCAGGAGATAAGGATGTAATGAAACGTTCTCCAAGAAATCCTAAGGAAAGTTTCTTTTCTGAAGGTGCAGGAATGCGGGCAGTAATTGGCGGGGGATTAATCGGACTATTGACATTAGCTGCATTTTATATCGGAATTAGTGAAACTGGAATGATTGGAAATTTGGGACAGCTGGAAGCAATGGCAAAAGCTGGGAACGAAGCTGCAAAACATGCCTTGACGCAAGGTAGAACAATGGCATTTATTGTGCTTACAGTATCGCAGTTATTCTATTCATTGACAATGAGAAACAGTCAAAAAACGATATTTAAAATTGGAATTTTTAAGAACAAATATTTAATTTATTCGATTATAATCGGAATTGCATTGCAAATAGGATTAACTTCATTTGCACCTATTGCACAAGTATTTAAAGTAACAAAAATTTCATTTGGAAATTGGGATATCGTTTTAATGTTTGCATTAATACCTTTTGCAGTAAATGAAATTATAAAATTAATTTCAAACATAGAAAACAAATAAAAATTTAAATTATTTGAAAAAATCTTGACAAATATTAAAAATGTGGTAACATATAGTAAACAATCTAAATAAAAGAGTTTGGAGGAAATATAATGTCAAAAAAAGAATTTGTAGATGCTTATGCTAAAGCAACTGGAGAAACTAAAAAAAGAGCTGAAGAATTAGTAAATGCTTTTTTAGAAACAGCAGAAGAATTTTTAGTAAAAGGTGAGAATATTCAGTTTGTAGGCTGGGGAACTTTTGAAGTAAAAGAAAGAGCAGCTAGAGAAGGAAGAAATCCTTCAACTGGAGATCCAATCCAAATAGAAGCTAAAAAAGTAGTAAAATTCAAAGTTGGAAAAAAATTAGCAGACAAAGTTGCTGAAGCTAAATAATAAAATATTTTATTTCTTATAAATCAAAGCTATCTTGAGATAATAACTTTTCATTTTTTCAAGATAGTTTTTTGTTTACTTTATTAATTTTTTGTAATTATGTAATAAAACATTTATTATTAATAATTTGTCTAAATATTAAGTAAGATAAAATTCAAGGAAGTAAAAAATAATCAAAAAAGTAATTAAAAAGGAAATAATAATATTGCTTTAAAGAGAAAAAAATGTTATTATTTTATAGTAAGAAAAATTTAGTAGGATAGTAGGAAAGGTGAGGAAAAGATTATGAAAAGATTATTGATTTTAGTGAGTGCTTTGGCATTTATGGTTTTGAGTTGTGGTAATTCTAATGGTAGTAAAGGTGGTAATGGAACTGAAAGTGGAAATGGTTCCAAGAAGTATAGAATTGGGATTACACAGATTGCGTCACATCCTGCACTTGATAGTGCAAGAGAAGGCTTTAAAGATGCTTTTAAGGAAGCAGGAGTTACAGCTGATTTTGATGAGAAAAATGCAAATGGTGAAACAGCTAATGCAAATTTAATTGCAAATAATTTTGTCGGTTCAAAAGAAGATCTGATTTATGCCATTGCAACAAATGCGGCTCAACCGGCAGCACAGGCAACAAATGACGTACCTGTTGTATTTGCAGCAATTACAGATCCAGAATCTGCAGGTATTTTAAAAAATAATGTGACTGGTGTAAGTGACAGAATGGATGTAAAACAGCAGCTGGAATTATTAAAGAAATTGAGTCCTAATGTAAAAAAAGTTGGCGTAATTTACAATTCATCAGAACAAAATTCAAAAATTCAAGTGGAAGACTTGAAAAAAGCTGCAAAAGAATTGGGGATGAGTATTGTTGAAAAAAGTATTGTTCAAGCAAATGAAATACCGCAAGCAGCAGATAATTTGGTAAGAGAAGCAGATGCAGTTTACTTGCCTACAGATAATCTTGTAGCATCAGTTGTGAGTTTGATTACAGATAAAGCGACAGCAGCTAAAAAAATAGTATTTGGTGCTGAAGCAGCTCATGTAAAAGGTGGAGCATTGATTACACAAGGTGTGAGCTATTATGAAATAGGAAAAGAAGCTGGTAAAATGGCAATCGATATTTTGAAAAATGGTAAAAAGCCAAGTGAAATTAAATTTAAGACAATGCCTTTAAATGAAATTGTAATAAATGAAAAGACACTTGCAGCACTTGGAATTTCATTGCCAGAAGACATAAAATCCAAAGCTAAAATGGTTCAATAAGATTATAATATAATAACAATTGGGAAAGGAAAAAAATAACATGAAAAAAATATTATTAGTAGCAATGAGCTTATTAATGGTATTATCCTGTGGAAATAAAGGCGATAATACTGTTAGTGGGAACAAGGATTCGCAGGCATCAGATGGCAAGCAGGTCTATAAAATAGGTGTAACGCAGTTTATGGAACATCCGTCACTTAATTTAACTAAGCAAGGATTTGAAGATGCATTTAAAGAGGCTGGAATAAAAGCTGATTTTGATGAAAAAAATGCAAACGGAGAAGTAACAAATGCAAATTTAATTGCAACAAATTACAAGGCGGATAAAAAGGATTTAGTATTTGGAATTGCAACACCGTCAGCACAGGCATTGGCAAATAATATTACAGATATTCCTGTGTTATTTTCAGCAGTAACTGATCCTGCAAGTGCGAAACTTCTGAATCCAAATGTGACAGGAACAAGTGACAAAGTGGAAAATATTGCGGCTCAGCTTGACTTGTTAGCAAAAATAAAACCTGGATTAAAGAAAATTGGAGTTTTATATAATCCATCAGAACAAAATTCGACTGTTCAAGTTCAGGAAATTCAAAAAATTGCTAAAGAAAAAAATATAGAAGTTGTGCTGCAAGGAATAAGCAACTTTGGAGAATTGGCTCAGGCTACTAAAAATTTACTTGGAGCAACTGATGCGTTGTATCTTCCAACAGACAATCTTGTTGTATCTGGAGCAAACTTAATTACTTCAGAAGCGATTAATGCAAAAAAACCTGTAGTTGCAAGTGAAAATTCCACTGTAAAACTGGGAGCGTTATTTACAATGGGGCTTGATTATTACGCATTAGGAAAAAGAACTGGAGAAATGGCAATTGAAATTCTGAAAGGAAAACCTGTTTCTCAAATTCCTTTTGAAACTTCAAAACAAATGAAATTGTACGTAAATGAAAAAACAGCACAAGCATTAGGACTGGATGTAAAAAATTCTATGTTTAATGGGGCTGAATTTGTCAGTAAATAAAAAATAAATTTTGGAGAGAATAGAAAAGAAAGAGAGAAAAAAGTTAAATGAATGAATTATTAGTATTTTTGCAAAGTCTTCCAGAGGCTTTTAAAACAGGGTTTATATATTCGATAATGGTTATGGGAGTGTATTTGACTTATAAAATACTAGATTTTCCTGATATGTCAGTAGATGGAACTTTTCCATTAGGAGGATTTGTATTTGCAGCATTTGCACTTTCTAAAAACGGCTTTTTTGGAATTACAAGTCCTATTATGGGGCTTATTTTAGCGGTAATATGTGGAATGATTGCTGGTTATATTACAGGGGCATTGCACGTTTATTTAAAAATTAACGGACTACTTTCGGGGATTTTAGTAATGACGGGGCTTTATAGTATAAACTCCAGAATTGTCGGAATGCCAAATGTATTTATTTCGCCAGAGAGAAGTATTTATGAAATAATTTCGTATGAAAAGGATTTTGTGCCTTTTATAATTATGTTTGTTATTTTACTTATTTTAAAAGGTCTTTATGATTATAAAATTAAGGAAAATAAGTATATGATTAGAAGTTTGGCTACTTATACTGTTTTTGTAATAGGGTTAATTATTTATGTTGCAAATACGAAAGATGTTAAATTGATGTTAACTGTACTTATAGCTTTTGTTATAAAAATGATTATTGATTATGTTTTGACATCAAAATTTGGATTTGCGTTAAGAGCTTTGGGAAATAATGAGCAGCTAGTTGTAAGTTTAGGGGTAAATGAGAAAAGACTTAAAATATTTGGACTTATGCTTGCAAATGGTGTTGTAGCCTTATCAGGAGCGTTATTCGCACAAAATATTAAAGTTGCAGATTTACAGTCTGGAGTAGGGACAATCGTTATTGGACTTGCGGCAATTATTCTAGGACTTGGAGTATTGAAAAAATCTCGTATAATAAATGAAATTTCAATTGTTACAATAGGTTCTCTTATGTATTATTTTATTATAAACTTGGCGTTAATGTCAAACGGATGGACAAGAAGTCTATATGAAGGACTTCATTTCAGTGACAATATTATAAAAATACTAGAAATAAAACCAACTGATGTCAAAATTATAACAGCGATAATACTTGCGGCAATTTTATGGAACGAGCTTATTAAAAAGGCTAAAAAAGGTAAGAAAAAAGTAAAATTAATTAAGAAAGGGGAAGGGAACTAATGATAGAAATAAAAAATTTGTACAAGACTTTCTTCTCTGAACTTGGAACGGAAAAACAAGTATTTAAAGGTCTCAATTTTACAATAAATGATGGAGATTTCATAACAATTATCGGAAGTAACGGTGCTGGAAAATCAACTCTTTTAAATGTTTTAAATGGACAAATTATTCCAGACGGAGGAAACATCGTTTTAAATGGAAATGACATTACTAGTATTGAACAGCATAAAAGAGCAAAATGGATTTCACAAGTTTATCAAAATCCAACAATGGGAACAGCTCCATCAATGACGGTGCTGGAAAATCTGTCAATGGCAAAAAATAAAGGAAAACGATTTAATTTTACTTTTGGACTGGATACTAAAAATATCGAATTTTATAAAAAACAATTAGCAACTCTCGGACTTGGACTTGAAAATCAGCTGTTTACACAAGTAGGACTTCTATCTGGTGGGCAAAGACAATGTTTATCTTTAATAATGGCAACTTTGAACCGTCCAGACATCTTACTGCTGGATGAACACACAGCAGCACTTGACCCGCAGACTTCTGAAATAATTCTTGAAAAGACAAAGGAAATTATTGAAAAAAATAATATAACAAGTCTTATGATAACACATAATATGCAAGATGCTATAACTTATGGAAACAGACTAATTATGCTTCATGCTGGAGAAGTAATTTTTGATATAAAAGGTGAAGAAAAGAAAAAGCTGACAGTAGAAAAATTATTGGAAATGTTTAAAACAAAAGATGCCAAATTGTCGGATAAAAATATATTTTAAATGTGTAAGGGCTGTATTTAACAGTCCTTTTTTTGTGAATTTTCAATAATACTTGTCCATTTTAAAAATAAACTAAAAATTATAAGTATGTTTCTCCAGTCTGAATAAAAGGACTATATTAAAAATAAAAAAACATTGACTGATTCAAATTGATAATTTTCGTATAAAAAGAGGTTTTAATAAATTATAATGATATTGTTCCAATTTAAAAATTGTTTTAATATAAATTAATTTAAAATAAATATACTTCAAATTTGAAATTATTATAAAAATACTATTGACAAATTTTTTAAATTTGATAAAATTATAAGGTACAAATTTTTTTAAGACTTTACCTATTTTTTATAAAAAACAAATATTTTTCAGGAATATCAAATAAAATACAGATAAAAATAATAGAAAAATATTATAATTATTGGATTTAATTGATTTAATATTAGAAAAATTATAGAAAATAAAGTGTAGTTAAAAAATATAGAACATACTATCAAAGGAGAAATATTTAAATGACAAATAATCTTAGGAAAATATCGCAGGATTTACGTGCGTTTGCAAAAAGAACAAAAAATTTCAAGTATACAGAATCGGCATTAATTGCATTTTTAATGTCAGGAATGCTTTTTACTGCAAATAATTTGTTTGCGGCGCTATCAGAAGAAGAATCCAGCATAGAAAGTCAGAAACGTGTAATTTCTACATCTATAAAGGATATGAAGAAAAATTTTAAAAAAGTTAAGGCTGAAAATAATAAATCAATAAGAAGTAAAAATTTAGAACTGATCCAATTAATGGAACAGGGAGATCATGTTGTAAAATCGCCTTGGAACAGCTGGCAATATGGGGAAAATTATTTCTACAATGACTGGCATGGAACTTATAAGGGCAGAGGGGATAAAGAGAAAAAATATCCTTATGAAGGAGTTTTTGAAAGAGGAGACAGATATGAGAGAGCTGTAAATCCATTAAGTGACAAATATGAAGAAATGCCACTTGGATCAAGAAAAAACGCTGCTTCAAGCTCACAAAGAATGGGACTTGTTTCAGACTCATACGGACTTGTGGGAGTAAAACCTCTTTTAGAGCCAACAGTAGGATTTAACGTAAGTGTGGCGATAAGACCGAAACAAGTGCTGAAAGGGGCAATAACAATTGCGGATAAAACACCTGCAACACCTGCACAGCCAGAAACAATAATTTTTAACGCGCCTAATATAAGCGTAACAGCGCCAGCAGCGCCACAAGTGGAACCTGCACAAGTTACAATAAGCTCGTTGACAGTAACACCTCCGACGCTGCCTAGTATTACGTTGCCAACGCCACTTTCGTTTACACCGGCTTCACCAACAGTAAATGTAAGTATTCCAACTCCAAATTCTTTGCCAACGCTAAATTTTACAGCAACAGGTAATGGAGATGAATCATATATGTTAGGTGGAGGTCCTGGGACATGGACTTATACAAAAGGGGCTTCATATTATGCTCCAAGTGACAGGGCGGCAGTTGCACTTATGGGTCAGGTAAGTATGAGTTCGGGAACAGTTAGCTACACGGATTCAGGTATTACTATAAATGGAAATTTGACTGGATCAGGTTCAATGGGTGGAAGCTGGAGTTTTAGTGGAACTCATAGCGTAACAGGATTTACTGGACATGCGCTTATAAAAAATACTGGAGATTATACTTCAAATATAGACAATACAACTATAACCTTTAACAGATCGGGAGGTGCTAATTATGATGCATGGCTATTTCACACGGATGCCCATAATAGCAGCGTAGTATCTGCATTTGTCCTAGGAAGTGGAACAACAATTAATACAACGGGTAATAAATCTGTTGTATATACTTCTCAATTTCATAATGGAAATTTAAATGCTGAATTTACAAATAATGGAACTATTGATATGGGAGGTACTGAGAATATTGTATGGGTAGCATTGAATGAAAATGCAAGAAGCAGACATAAAGACAATATTTTCAGAAATGGCGGAACAATAAAGCTGAACAGTTCTAAAAATACGTTTGCATATATAGATATGCCGACTACTATAGGAGCTATTGGTGGAAGCTGGGGTGGAAAAGGAGTTCCAGCAGGTGGTTCTGCAGGTGGAACTAATGCAGGTAATAGTAACGGTTGGGAAATAATAAGTACAGGAACGTTAGATATAGGCGGGACTCAGAATACAGGAATATTTATAAATGACAGCTGGAAATACTGGAAGGCTAAGATTGAGCTTGCTGCTGGAGATAAAACTAAAATTTCGGGAACTAAAAATATAGGAACATATTTTAAAGGCTGGGCAGATGTCTCTACTTCAAAACTTAATATGCAAATGCCTGGAGATGAAAATGTGGGAATATACCTTGAATACGCAGGTACAGCAACAGATGATGAGTTTAAGTTCACAAGCGCTTCAACATTAGATTCAGAAGGCAAGAAAAATGTTTTGATATACAATAAGGCCAGTAAGGCTAATTTTGGAACAAATGTTAATTTAAAAGTTAATGGAAAAGAAAATGTTGGGATTGTTAATGAATCTGCACAAGATTTAGTAACTGCCGCAAAAATTGAAACCACAAAAAGCTCTGGGGAAGAATCAATTGGAATATACTCAAAAGGGACAGGTGCAACTACTAATACTGGAAATATAACTATGAAGGCTAAAAAAGTAAAAGGTATTGTAGCTGATAACTCAGGAACTATTAACAATAATGGTGGAACTATTGCTGTGGAAGGAGATGAGGTTGCAGGTGCAATTGCGATGGGGAATGGAACTGTAAATATTTCGACAGCTTCACCAAGCAATGCAACAACGATTACAGTAAAAGGAAAATCAGGACTCGGACTTTATGCAGAAAGCGGCGGTACAATTAATGCAGGTGATGTAGCAATTACAAGTTCTGGAGGTGCCGTAAATGTTTATTCTAATGGTGGGGATATTCATTTAAGCAAAAACAATAAAAAGACTACAGTAAATGTAGGAGCTGATTCACTTGGATTTATGAGAACGGGAAGTAAAAAGATAATATTTGATGGTGCTACAGAACTTAATGTTGCCACAGGCGGATCAGGATTTTATATAACAACATCTCCAGTTCCAACGACAGTTTCGTATCCTGTAAACATTGCTACAGAACTTACTACTGGATATTCGGGACTGAATAACTTGACTGCAAATATGAGTGCAGACTCGAACTTGGTAGTTGCTTCGTATGCACAAGCTAATTTATCTAATTTGGATCTTTCGGGATATGGTATGACTATAAATGGTACTGGGCATAAAGAATTTTTGTTGTACAGAAGTAAATTGACTCTTGATTCTCCAAAGACTTATAATGATTACAAAAAAATAGCATTATCCAGTTCATCAATTATTAATGATACAGCTATACAGACAGATAATGATGGTGTAAAACTTATGGCACAAGAAAATGATGGCGGTACTAATAAGTGGGTAACTCTGGAAAATAAGAAAACTATTGAACTAGGCGGAAAAAATTCGGTTGCGATGTATGCAAGTGATGGTACTATAAAAAATCATTCGGGTGCAACTATCACAATGAAAAAAGAAGGATCTGCCGCAATCTTTGGAAAGAATACAGGAAAAGGTGATACAGAGATTATAAATGATGGAGATATCCAGATTGGAGAAAAATCTGTAGGACTTTTTGCTGAAGATTATACTGAAAAGAATCTTGAAAATGCAGGTAAAATTGCTATTGTTGGAGACAGCGGAATCGGAATGTACTACAAGGCAGGAACTTTGACGCAAGATGTAACAATGGAAAATAAATCTGGAGCGGAGATTAGTGGAACTGAATTAGGTGGAGCAACTCCAGCGACATCTGTAAAAAGAGTTGGAATGTATTCAGAAGCTAATAGTAACAGTAACAAACTAACAGCTAAAAACTCAGGAGATATAAAAATTCTTGGAGATGGAGCAAATTCCATAAGTGATGCTAATATAGGAATGTATACGAATGCAACTGCAGCAGGAACGAATCCATTGGAAAATGCAGGAACGATTGAACTTGGAAAATATGGAATCGGAATGTATGGATGGGAGCTGGATACCAGCGGAGATATTACAGTCGGAGATGGTGGAGTTGCCATTTATTCACAAGGCGGAGATGTCAATATGGTTGCGTCTGGAACTAAAAAGATAAAAGTTGGGAAAGATGCAAGAGGAGTTCTTATTGTAGGAGATGGTCAGACTGTTACAGCCACTAACTATGAATATGAAATTGGAGATGGGTCTTACGGATTTGTTAATAGAAATTCGGGATCAACAGGAAATACATTTACAATAAGTGGTGGAAAGGCTACATTAGGAAACAAAGGTAAATTTATTTACTCAAGTGATAAAAACGGAAATATCATAAACTCAACAGATATGGAAATGCTAAGTACTGCAACTGATGGAGAAAACTACGGTATTTATGCTACAGGAACTGTAACTAACAGCGGGAAAATAGAATTTACTAAAGGTAAAGGGAATGTAGGTATTTATTCTACAGAAGATGGAAACATAATAAACAGTGGAAATATTGAACTGGGAGAATCTGACGCTGCAAACAAAAAATACAGTATAGGAATTATAGCAAAACCTGGAAAAGTTACAAACAGCGGAACTATCAAGATTGGAGATTCAGCTAATTCAATTGACGGAAAAGACGGAATTGGGCTGTTTGCAGACAGTGAAAACGGGAAAAATGGAGAAATCATAAATACAGGAGCGATAACTACTGAAGGAGATTCAACAATTGGTGCTTATGCAAATGCAAGTTCAAAAATTAGTCTTGGTGCAGGTGGAGATATTACTGTAAAGGGAGATAAGACTACTGGATACTATATCGATCAAGGTACAGGAAGCAGCATTGATTCAGGTGTAAGCATAGATGTAACAGGAGATAATGCTAATGGTGTATTTGTAAATAAAGGTGGACTGACATACGAAGGGGATACGACTGTAACAGGTGATGGAGCTTACGGATTTGTTGCAGGTAAAAATTCTACTGTAACTGCTAATGGCGGAAGCGTTACCGTGTCAGGCGCTTCGGGATCTTCAAAAGCTACAACTGGAACTGATGGAAGAGGAACTGCAGGAGTTGTTGCATTGGCAGGGGCAAATCTGACTGGTGGAAAAATGAATGTAGATGCCGATGTTACAGATGAAGGTTCTGTAGGAATATATTCAGCTGGAAATCTTCAAATTGACAAGGCTGATATAAAAGCATACAATGGAGCAGTAAACTTCTTTGCTGATAATGGAGGAACTATCTCTGTTGGAAATAATGGTGGCTCAAGCACAGTTGTAACAGGAACTGGTACTGACAAGGGATCACTTCTGTTCTATACTCCTGGAGGAAAAGTACTTATAAACGGGCCTATGACCGCTACTATTGAAGGTGGAACTAAAGCTACTACCCGTGGTACTGCATTCTACTATACTGGTGGAGGGACATTAGGAAATATCGCTTCTTATACGGCATTGACACCTGGGAACGTTGCAACTTGGGCAAGAACTAACTATGGAGACGGTACAACAAGTACGCTTGGCAACTTGACATTAAATATGCAGGCTGATTCAAGACTGTTCCTGACTCAAAAAGTTAATATGAATTTGTCAAATACGTCAGTTTCAAATTTGTTTAGCGGTCTTGCCTCAACAGAAAAGCCGACAGTAGGAGGAAGCAACGATTATAGAAGATTTATGCTTTATCAAAGTCATTTGAATGTAGATCAGGCAGTAAATCTGGATAATCCAAGCGATGACTACAATCTGCTTGAAATCTCAAACTCAAGCATAACTAACAATAGCACGATAACAGGAACTCAAGATGGGCAAATTGGTATTGCGCAGGAAAACTCAGATCTGGCTACACCAAAATCTACAGTAACACTTATAAATAAAGGAACTATAGATTTGTCTGGTAAAAACTCAGCTGCAATTTATGGGAAAAATGCCATTGTTGTAAATGATACTGCAGGTATCATAAAGATAGCAAAAAGCTCGACAGGGCTATATGGATTGAGAAATACAGAGATTTATAACAAAGGAAATATCTCGGTAGGAAATAAATCGACAGGAATGTTCTATTCAGACGTATTTACAGATCCAGTAACAAGTGCCGTAACAATATACGATACAGAAACAGGGCTTCAAAATGTAGGTACAATAACTCTTGATGACGAAGAAGGAGTTGGAATGACATACGAACCTGGAAATATAACTGTTGCGCCAGTATTTGAAAATGCGGGGACAATTACAAGTACAAAAGATAAGAATGTCGGAATGTATGCAAAAGTCGCAAAAAATAATATTTCATACGACACAGTAAACAGCAAAGTAATCACATTTGGAGATTCTGCTTCGCTTGCTGACCCTAATGTGGCAATGTATACAAATGCAACTGGAACTGGTACAAATCCGCTTATAAATAATGGAGATATAACAATTGGAAAAAATGCCGTTGGAATATATGGATTTGAAGAAGTGAACAATAAAAACATAACTGTAGGCGATGGATCTGTCGCAATGTACTCTAAAGGAGGAACTGTTGACTTAAATTCAGGGACAATTAAGGTTGGAAAAAATGAAGCTGTTGGAGTGTATACAGTTGGGAGCGGACAGCAGATTACGAATACAGGAACAGCATTTGACATAGAGGATACTTCGTTCGGATTTGTAAATGTTGGAACAGGGAATACAATTGAAAGCAATATTTCAGATGTGACACTGAAGAATGATTCAGTTTATGCATATTCAAATGATAATACTGGAGTAATTAGAAATAATACAAATTTGACAGCAGTAGGTACGAGTGGAAATAATTATGGTATTTATGCTGCTGGGACAATTGAAAATAGTGCGAACATTGATTTTAATACAGGAATTGGAAACGTTGGAGTTTATTCTGTAAATAATGGACTTGCTAGAAATAGTGGTACAATATCTGTTGGAGCCTCTGATCCAATTAACAAGGTATTCAGTGTTGCAATGGCCGCTGGATATATAGGAGATTCAAGTACGCCTGCAACTACTGGAAATATTGAGAACAACGGAACGATCAATGTAAATGGAAAATACAGTATTGGAATGTATGGTGTTGGAGAAGGAACAACTGTTACAAATAATCATGATATTATTTTGAATGCCAATAGTACAATAGGTATTTACGTTGAAGAAGGTGCAAAGGCTATAAATAATGGAATAATAAAAACTGGAACAAGTGGTTTGTCAGGAGTTACTGGAGTTGTACTAAGTAAGAATTCAACGCTTGAAAACAACAATACAATAGATATTGATTCAAGATCAGGAGTTGGAGTATATCTAAAAGGTGGAACGATAATAAACAGAGGTACTATAAATGTTGCTGGAAAAGGTGCAGTGGAAGAATATGATATGACTAAAAATGCCACATCAAAACCTATGGGTGATGTAATAATTGACGCACCTGCAGGATCACCAACAGCTAAAATTATAGTAGCTGGAAAAGGTGAAGTTCAACCTACATTAGTCACAACTACAGCAGAAAACCCAATAACAGTATCAGCTTCAAGTATAGGACTTTATGTTGATACTTCAAGCAAAAATTACACACGGTCAATTGACAACTTGGGAGCATTGACAAGTGAAGCTGATTTAATAATAGGAGTAGAAGCGGCAGAAAATACATCAAGCAAATATATTCAAATAAATGACAGAAATATTTTGGATACATACAATAGAACAATTGTTTATGGTGGAGTTTCAAAATGGAATGTCTATTCAGGAGCATTAACTTGGATGGCTACACCGACTCTTGATCCTGATACAGGAGAAATCACAAATCTCTATATGGCTAAGGCTTCGTATACAAACTGGGCTACAAATAGTAAGGTAACTCCAACAAAAGTTACAGATACGTATAATTTTGCTGATGGATTGGAACAAAGATACGGTATAAAAGCTCTGGGAACAAGAGAAAACCAAATCTATCAAAAATTAAATTCAATCGGAAACAATGAGGAAATACTATTATATCAAGCATTTGATGAAATGATGGGACATCAGTATGGAAATCTGCAACAAAGAATTAATGCAACAGGAAACCTTCTGGACAAGGAATTCAATCATCTTAGAAAAGACTGGAGAAAGCCATCTAAACAGAACAGCAAAATAAAAGTATTTGGCATGAGAGATGAGTATAATTCAGATACTGCAGGAGTTATCAATTATACAAGTAATGCTTATGGAGTGGCATATGTTCACGAAAACGATACCGTTAAACTTGGAAATTCTAGTGGATGGTATGCAGGAGCTGTAACAAACAGATTTAGGTTCAAAGATATTGGAAATTCAAGAGAAAATCAGACAATATTAAAAGCCGGAATATTTAAGACAATGTCGCCTTCCGGAGATTATAACGGTTCATTGAGATGGACAGTTTCAGGAGATATGTTTGCTGGGATTAATGATATGAAACGTAGATATCTAGTTGTCGATGAGATATTTCAGGCCAAATCGGATTATTATTCTTATGGTGCTGCGATAAAGAATGAACTTGGATATGATATAAGATTGAGCCAGAGAACACATTTACGTCCTTATGGAGCATTAAAGATGGAATACGGAAGATTTAACAACATAAAAGAAGACAGAGGGGAAATGCGTCTAGAAGTAAAAGGAAACGACTACTTTTCAGTTAAACCTGAAGTTGGAATGGAATTCAGATATGTTCAGCCATTGGCAGTAAGAACAAATTTATCGGTAGGATTGACAGCAGCTTATGAAAATGAATTAGGAAAAGTTGGAGAAAATAACAACAAGGCAAGAGTGAGATATACAAGTGCCGACTGGTTTGGAATAAGAGGTGAAAAGGATGACAGAAAAGGAAGCGGTAAGTTTGACTTGAATATTGGAGTTGATAATACAAGATTTGGAGTAACTGCTAATATTGGATATGATACGAAAGGGAAAAATACTCGAGGTGGAATAGGTTTCAGAGCTGTTTATTAATTTGACAGTTCAGAAAATATTTAAAAATAGGAAACAGTGAGATTCTATATGAGTCTTGCTGTTTTTTAATTTAGAAGAGATTTAGGAAATATATTTGAATTTATTAAAAATATGTGTAAATTTTTTAATAAATTCGTGATTTAAATTGGGTTTAGTATTAGTATTAATATTATAAAAATAAATAAAAAAGAACTATCTCTAATTTTAGAAATAATTCCTTAAATAAATAATAATTTTGTTGACAATTTTGTGTAATTTTTAAAAATAATTATTTAATGTTATTTTCAATCATTTTTTCAACAAGATTTCTAGCATGATCTCCAATTCTTGTAAAGTGATATGAGAGTTATTATAATATAAACACCTTATTTTTCAGCATTTATTTCAAATTATAATATAATATTTTATGTAAAATGGATTTTTAAAATTTATATTGTCCCCAAATTGTCTCCAATATTAATTATATTATTTTTACTTTTTACTCCCAAATTTCACTTTTTTATTAGGCTGTGTCTGAAAACTCAAAATCTATGTTATATTTAATGTTTTTTTGATTTTATAAATTATACAAATCACGATAAAATCAGTATTTATTATTTTTGATTTTGGAAAAATTTATTAAAAATTCATCATTTTGATAGTTTTCAGACACGCCCTAATTTTTATCTAAAAATTCAGAATCTATGTTATTTCTTTATTTTTATTTACTGACAATCATAAAATGCTATCTCAAGTTTCAAGATATTCTTTATGTCTCTATCCTTTGAACTCCTCTCTTTTTCAGTTTTAGATATTTTTAAATTTTTAAAAAGTTTTCTGTTCTCATGTTTATTATTTTCAACATCAAAAAAATATTTAAGCATTGATATATTTAAAGTTTTTCCAAATCTTCTTGGTCTTATAAAAAGTGTTACAGGATCTCGATTTTCAAGTATTTCTTCTATATAATAGCAATTTATTCGTATAATACTTAAAAATTTACTTCTTTCACTGTACTCCATAATTCTATTCTCCATTATATTTTTTATATACATTATAAGTATTTTTTTTTATTTCCCCAAAATAGACTCGAATGATTTTTTGCTTTTTTCTCTCTTAAATTTGTTTAAACTCTTCTTTTTCTGTATTTATATTTATTTTTTTAATTTGTAATTTTTAAAATATCTTACAAATAATTTAGCCTCTTTTTCCATTAAATTATGATATTTATCAGCTTCTCCGGTTTAATAAATATTGCTTGTGTAACATAAAATGTCCAAATTCATGTATCAGAATATTAATTTCTTCTTGGGGAGATAACCCTTTTCTTAAAAAAATGAAACTTGTATTGTTTTCATCAATGAAAAAAGCACCTTTTAAATCAAAATTACCGTATAATATATAAATTTTGTAATGTTCACATAAAACATAAATATCTTTTGTATTATGGAGAATCATTAAAATCCTTATTTGTTTTTTTATATAGTTTTTCATAACTAAAATGTTTCTTATAGTTTTTAATAATATTGAAATTAGAACATATCCGAAAATAATATTTTGAACTTTCATACATACTCTATTTAAATTAAATAGTATTTAAAATTTAAAAAAATAATTTATTTCTAGAATAAAACTTTAATTTTTAAAAAATTGGTTAGAAAATTACTCTTAATCCAACTCCACCTTTAACATTTTTACCTTTAGTTTCATATCCAGCATTTACTGTTACTCCAAATCTTGTATTATCAATTCTGACATTCAAGTCAAATTTACCATTTCCATCTCTATCTTCTTTTTCACCTCTTATATCAAACCAGCTACCTTGTGTACCTTTTACTTTTACTTTTGTTTTGTTGTTTATACTTCCAGATTTCTGGTTTTATTGAGAAATAATCATTTCCTTTTACTTCCAGACGTATTTCTCCCCTGTTATTAAATCTTCCATATTCCATTTTTAAGTTTCCATGTGGTCTTAGATGTATTCTTTTGCTCATTCTTATATCATATCCTAATTCATTTTTAATTGCTGCACCATATGAATGATAATCAAACTTAACCTGGAATATTTCATCTACAACTAAGTATCTACGTTTCATGTCGTTAGCAAATCCATCTCCACCAATTGTCCATTGTAATGCTCCATTATAATCTACTTTTTTGACATTGTTTTGAACACTCCGGCTTTAAGCATTGTTTGATTTTCTTTAGAATTCCAATATCTTTAAATTTGAATCTGTTTGTTATAACTCCTGCATATCATCTGCTTGAGCTATCCATCTTGATTTTTTCATTTTCATTAACATCGCCTACTCCGTAAGCATTACTTATATATATTCTAGCAGTATTGGAATTATATTCAGCTCTTATTCTAAATATTTTTATTTTATTATTCTGTTTTGAAGATTTTCGTAAATGATTAAATTCTTTGTCTAAAGTATTTTCAGATGAGTTAATTCTTTGTTGTAAATTTCCATATTGATGTCCCATCATTTCATCTACTGCTTGTGCAAAAATATTCGCTTCTCCACTTGTTATTCCATTTAATTAAACAAATAAAATTGAAATCTAGCCATAGCTGCAGGATTTGCGGTAATAAGCAATCCTGCAAAAATAAAGAAAAAAATAATAAAAATAGTAAAAACTGTTATTAAACAAAATAATCTACTAATACTAAATCCCATCATAAAATAGTACACAATTCAAAATTTATTAAACATTCGTTATTTAAATGGGAGATAGTATAGGTTGTTTTCTATCAAAAGAATACAGGTGAATAATTTCAAATTATTTTTTATTTACCTATATTCAAAATCCATCGGATTAACTGAATTTCCATTAAAAAATACAAATAAAACTAAGACAATCGAATATGCCGATATTTTTAGAATACTATTTTTCATTTCTTTTCAACCTTATTATTTCAGCTTCATTTTTCTCTATATCTTTTTTCTTTTGTTCGTTTTCCCTTTGTAATTTTTCAAGCTCTTTTTCTTTATTTATCTTTATTTGCTTATAGTCTATCCTTTTTACAATTACATTATTTTTTATCTTATCATTGGGATTTACTACTATTTCCATTCCCTCTTTTATATTTTCACCAGAAATTTCTATTTTCTCTCCATTATTCATACCAACTAGAACTTCTTTTTCAGTAACTTTATTATTTTTATCTATCAAATAAATATAATATTTATCAGTTTTTCCATTTTTAGATTTTCGTTTAACTACAGCATTTATTGGTACAGTTATTACATTTTCCTTCTTCTTATGAATCAGTCTTATATTTACTTCCTGATTTAAACTTAAATTTTTAAAGTCTGAAGTTAAAAACTCCAGTGTTTTCAAGTTTTCTATACCTGTATCATTTATTTTATACAAAATAGCTTCATAGGAATTATTATTGTTTATTACACTAATACTTGCTGTATTTCCTACATTAACATATTGTAGCTGATTCTCTCTTACAGGTTCACTAACAATCTTAACATCCTGTATTTTTGCTAAAACTACTACTGGAGTTAACGAATTAGCATATTGTCCTTTTAAAGCATTTATTTTTACAATATAGCCATCAATTGGCTTATTATAGCTCTTCGTACTAATCCGCTTTCATTGTTTAGTTTTATCAATTCTCCTTCCAATGCTTTAATTTCTCCAGTAAGGTTGTTTATATCATTTGTAGTATCTGCTCCTTCACCATATTGATTTTTCAAAAATCTTAGTTGCGAATTTTTGACAGCTAGATTTTGTTTAAGCTCCTGCATTTTTGAATTTAAATCTCTTTCTTTGTAATCACTGAATTTAACTAAAATATCCCCCTTTTTTATCCTAGCACCTTCCTTAAAAAAAACATCATCAACTTGCAGCTGAACATCTAGTCCTATGGACACAAAATCTTTAGCTTCAACTTTACCTTTCATTTTCGTAAATATCTCTAAAGTTTCTCTTTTGGTAGTATCTGCCATATATTTTTCATTTATTCTCGGAGTACACATTCCAACCATTAATAAAATTACAAAAATTAAAATACAAGGTAATAACCAGATTATATTATCTTTTTTATTTATTATCAAAGTCTTCTCCTTTTTTTTTTTAACTATTAATTCAAAAAATATAATTTTTTTGAATTTTTTCTCTCTTTTTAAATTTGTCGCAATATATTATACAATCTATAATTTATAAAATATAGTTATTAATGTTCTCCGTCAAAATATGAAATTTCATTAAGATTATCTTCATAAGGGAAGTATTGTTTTTTCCCCAAATATAGCTGATCTCCGTGTCTTTGCACTGGCACTACATAAAATCCCCAATTGTTCATATCAGTATATATGAAAAATCTCACTACATTGTTTTCAATATTATCTGTTTCATTCTGAGTGAATATACCTGCATAACTTGGCAATATTTCTTCCGCATCCTTTTCTTCATATTCATCAATATTTTTATAAATCACCTCTTTTTTCAGCTCGTCTTCTGCATTGTGAACATATAATTTTAACTCCATTGCGGAACTGGACTTATCTATATAGCTTACAAGTATATTAGCTTTTCTTGAAGTTTTTAACATTTCAACTTTTTCTCCATTATATTTTTCAGCATACACAGAATACGGTACTAACGGCACTTCATTTTCTATATTTACATCCATATGTCCAAATCTCTTATAATCCAAGTACTTTATTGCTCCGTCAAGACAATTTAATTTTAATTCATAATCAATCCCTGTGGCTAAGTTCCTTATACTCTATCATTTTTCCAGGTACAAATTCCTTTAGAACTTCCTGAAATGTACTTATTTTTGTAGATTGTCCACTTAACTTGATTAATGAATATTCAAATAGCATACCTTCCTTGTAATAGGTATTCAAGAATTTTCTAAGCATTGAATAAATATCTGATTTTAATATCTTTTCTATTTCCTTTATAGTAAAAATTTCATCAGGAAATTTATTTATCGTTTTAAATTTATCATTTTCCATTATATGAATATTCCATGTTTTCAATTCTGTTATATGTAAATCTTTTTCTTTTTCCATAATTTTAGGAATGTCAAATCTTGTTCTCAATCTTCCGTCAGATGTAAAAAATTCTTTTTTCATATTTTCAGCGGCTTCCCACAGCATATAAAAATTATTCTTTATTTTTCTATATGATTCACTCATTTTATTTTCAAATTTTGAATATTTTGTAGGAATTATCTTTTCACTTTTTTCATATTCCTTATCTAAATTTTCAAATATTTTTTCTATTCCGTATTCATCTATAACTTTATAAATCATATCATTATCATATGGAATCAAGTCATTAACCGATATTTCATTATTTTCTGAATATTTCTCCGCAAGTACAACTTTCAAATATTGCATTAATCGGTATGTCAAATTATTTCCTCCAAAATTTTCATCCCCATTTTCAAAACTTGTCTTTATATCAAGTTTATACGAAATTTTTCCATTTTCAATCACATATTTACAAGCCGCAAGATCCGTTGTTCCTCCTCCACAGTCTATAATTAATGCACTGTATTCTTCGCCTTGTATATATCTTCCTTTTTTTATCTGATTTTCTATTGTGTTATACAGCACAGCTATCGCTTCATCCATAGCATTGTCTGTTATTATTTCATATTCATATTTCTTGCTGGTTACTTTTCCATCCTTCACATCAATAGAAAATATTTCCTGAAACATATTCAAAAACTGCTCCTTTAACCTTACTGGACTGGAAGCATGTATTTTTTTAAATTTACACTTAAACATATATTCGGCTCTTTTTACGATATATTTCAAATATGCCTTTATAATTTCTTTTCTTTCTACAAATCTTATATTTCCAAATTCATCATTTATTTTCTCCACTTCATCATGATCATGCACCCATTTCTTTAATCCGTAAAAAAGAGAGCCGTTTACAATGTAGTCATTCATTTCAAGTTTTTTAACCACATCATAGCCAAAAGAATATTTTATATTATTCTCATCACTGCAATCATCAACATAGGCTATTGTCGGCAATATTTCCCTGTATCTTCTTTCTCCGTCATTAAATTTTACATAATTTATTTCGTTTATTTTTATATTTCCATTCAGTATATCATTTGTCGGCAAATCCCTTACATAATTGGTATCCAGATATGCCCCAAGAGCAGTGTTAGAAGTTCCAAAATCTATACATAAAACTGTACTTGTTTCCTCTAGCTCCCTCACTTCAAAATTTTCAACATCGATTTTATAATAGTTTAATTTATAAGGATAGGTTGGTAAAGCATCATCTTTTTTTGTATTGTAAAATTTATAGATATGCTTTAAATCAGATGACTTGAAGAATAGAAATGAAAATTTATTATTTCTTAACTTTTCTACCCTTAAAAACTCTGTCTTGCATGTCAAATAATATTCATCATTTTTTTCAAGATCCTTCTCAAGATTAAATATTCCACAAACATAATTATTTGCATTTACCAAAAATACATTTGCATTCCCAATTTTATCAGGAATAATTATCTTATAGTTATCTTCCCTCGTCAAATTCAAATCTTTATACAAAATTATCTTGTGTGGTATCTTTATCTCGTTTTCGTGGTGAATTCTAACACTTAATTTATCATCAAACAGAGCCTGAACCATAGGAAGCCCATTTTCATTATATTTATTAATACTGTAATCTGGCCTTGCCCCTCTAAATTTTAACAGAATATTTATCAATTCCTCCCTAGTAGGATTCTCCAAATATATATCCACAAGTTTTTCCTCTACAGCAATCTGGTACATCTCGTTATACGACTTTCTTCTCAATTCGTCTTCATAAAATAATCTCATTTTCATTTTTCCCTTTCTTCATCAATTCAGTTTTTATAACAAAATTTCTCTCATTCTATCCTGAACCCCTTAATTTAAATTAAAACTACATATCAAAAATTTCCTCAAAAACCTTCAAAACCTCTTTTTCTGAAATATATATCCTATCTCTTTCCCCTTCGATAAGTTCCAAGAATTCTATCTTATTCGTTTCTATATACCATTTTAACGTCTTAAAAATTTTAGGCTTTTCTGAAAATACTATCCCATCCACAAAATTTTCAAATTCATATCTATCAATTTCCTTTTTGTGTACCAATTTATCCAAATATTCAAACAATTCTCCAACTGCCTCATCATACGCTCTTCCCTCATCTTTCTCATTTTCATCAAATCCTTCAAGTTCCAGCACTCTTTTAGTCGAAGTAGTTAAGTTATAAAATTTAATTTCCTTATCCACTTCTATCTTTTCAACAGTTTCTGTTTCCGTATTATAAATATAGTATCCCTTTATAAAAAAATCAAAATCAAATGGTTCTGTTTCAGGAAGTTCCAATATTTGTTTAAATCCGCTTTTAATCTGTTCAGGTGAACTTTTGCTTTCATCTAACCTTTCTTCAAAATTAATTTTTATTTTCTTTCTATGGACTTTTTTAGTAATGTAAGTCTTTAGTGTAGGTATGTTGTAACCTGAATAAATTTCAGGAGTTTTAGATTCAATTGTCTTATTTCCAATATCTTTTATTTCATCTATTTTAAATAGGTAAGGAAATATACTGGTTTCTTCCATTTCCTGTTCAAGATTTTCATATTTTAAACTTTCTTTCATTGCAAAAAGTATTTTATTAATAGCTTCAATTTTAGCTGGATATTTTCTGAAATAATCAAAAGTTTTCTCATTTAACTTTTTTAAAAAAACATCTTTATTTACTACATAAAACTTTTTATCTTCCAGTATTATTTCCAATGGATTAAAATATTCTTTAAGTTTATTATAAAAAGAAATATTAAAATTATTATCTGGAATATTTTCCTCTGTTTTCTCATCAACTTTTTTTAAAATCAATAATGAATTATCATCTTTTAAAGATATTTCATAATATCCTGTACTTTCATTTGTATTCAATATATCTTCATTATTTTTTATTATTTCTGAATCAGTGTAGATATAATTATTTATTTTCATTATCTATTGCCATCCTTATTTTTTTTCTTCTCTTTTATAATTTGGATTTTTTACCCTCGTTAAAAAGGGATTTTTAGCATATTCTATATTTACCATAAAATTATAATCTTCAGAATTTATTTTACCAATTTTTTTTTCAATTTGAGAATTCACAAGTGTTTTTGAAGTCTTTTTTGGCTCTAAATTAAAACCAACAATCTCCTTTTTTACATCTGCGTTTATTTCTATAGTATAATCTGGTAATTTGGGATTTTTTATATTGTTATTTTTCAGTTTAATATGTATTTTGCTATTTTCATTAATTAATTTTATATCTTCTTCTAAATTACTATAATTAAATTTGACCGAATCTTTATAATTCATTACAGGTGCTATCAAAAAGTCATTTGTTCCTACAACTACATTTGACCAGTAATTTAGATTTTCTTTGCTTACATTTTTTCCAAGAACTTTTGAACCTAGACTGATTGTTCCTTTACCCATATTCAATAATATATCTTCTCCTGTCCAAATATTAACCAAATCCCTTCCACCAGAAAATACAGAATAACCTCCAGCAACTACATTGCCATCTATTATTTCAATAATTCCACTTCCAATAGAAAAAGTTGGATAAATAGATTTTACAACTTTTTTTCCAGCTGGATTCCAACCAAAAGGAGAAAAAATTTTATCCCATTTCGCTTCTTCTATTTCAGGATCTTGTCCATTATCTGTAAATGTAATCTTGGCATCTGGAAATATTCCACAAACCAGTCTTGAGCCTTTTATCAAAACATTAGCACCATCTATAATTACATCATCTGAAAAATTTACCCATCCCAATATATGATTTTTTAATTCACAAGGCTTTCCACAATTAGCAGCACAATTAAGTCCTGGTTTTATTTCAAAATTTTCTGGTTTTAAATCAACAGTTGTTCCAGCCGCATCAATTCCCATCAAATAAACTTTTGCTTTAGGAACTTTAAAAGTAATCATATCATTAACTTCATCCTCATTGGTTGCTGAAAAATCAGGTTTCATTAAAACTATCTTACTTGATATATCCTGCACCATTGAACCAAATATCCCCATACTACATTTCATAGTTGCCCCATCACAAATAATAGTACTTTCATCTCCTTTCGCAACAGGAACTCTACCTAATTCAGCAATTTGATTATTAACAGCATCTCTGTTTATTTTATCTTTTTCTGCTTCTTCTTTTTTTCTAGCTTCTGCTTCTTTTATTGCTTCAGCTGTTTGTCTTCGGCTTCTCTCTAAACCTGACATACTTGAATCATACATTCCTTGATACTTCTCTCTAGCCATTAATATTATTTCTCCCTTTCTAATCTTTTTAACTCTTTCAATGCCTCTTTATCTCCTACTTCTGAAGCTTTTTTATACCATTTCATTGCATTTTCTTTATTCTCTAAAACTTCATATGCCAATCCTAAATTAAACATAGAACTTTTATGTCCTTTATTAGCAGCTATAAGATAGTATTTTACAGCAAGCTCGTGATAATATTTATATGTATTATTATGTCCTTCAAGACTAGAATAATGAAGCCCCAATGTATATGCCGATTTTACTTCCCCCATTTCAGCCCCTTTTTTTAAAAATTGAAAAGATTTTTCTTTATTTTTTAATCCGCCTTTTGCTTCATATAAAAGATATAATCCAAAATAACCATCTGGA
The DNA here is from genome assembly GCF_000023905.1 of Leptotrichia buccalis C-1013-b. Classification (NCBI taxonomy): domain Bacteria; kingdom Fusobacteriati; phylum Fusobacteriota; class Fusobacteriia; order Fusobacteriales; family Leptotrichiaceae; genus Leptotrichia; species Leptotrichia buccalis. Next base: position 989,560 of record NC_013192.1, read on the forward strand.
TTTCCTTCTTTTATCAATTCATTAAATATTGCTTCTGATTTTTTATAATTTTTTTTAGTTTTGTAGTACAAACCTGTATAATACTTACCATTTCCATCTTTAAAACCAAGCTCTTGAAATAATTTTGTCGCTTTATCATATTCACCCATTTTTCCATATAAAAGAGCAAGGTTGTGTTTAGCAGATTTTTGGTTCTTTTCTACTGCCATAAGATAATATTTTTTGGCTTCACCATAATTTTGCTTTTCATCAAAATATAATGCAAAATTATATATTTCATCAGGATTTTGTGTTTTTTCTATCGCTAATTTTTCCCATTTTTCATAATTAGGGTAATCTTTAATTCCATAATAATAATCTGCTAAATATCTTAATGCTTCAGGCTTATATTTTGCTAATTTTTCAAAATACATAATTCCAATTTCTGGATTTTTATCATAATTCATTTTAGCTATTGACAACATTGTTGTTAAATCATTTTCATTCATATTATCATTAATCTTAGCTAATTCTTCTTCAATTTTTTTCATAACATCGCCATTTATGTTAATCTTTTTTGTCTTTTGTATATCTTTCTGTTCATTTTTTTCTTCATTTTCTTTATATCTTTTCAAATGTAAATGAAAATTATAAAAACACATTGAAAAAAAAATTCCACAGAATAAAATAAATTTCATTAATTCCTTTTTTTTAATTATCATTATACCACATCTCCTATTTTATTCATTTCAAAAATTTCATATCGATTCCCTATTTTCAAATTTATAAAAATTTCAATTCTTTTAATTTTTTTATTTTCTTTTTTTAAATTTAACAAATAAGAAAATTCATAGTTTTTTACATCTGAATCATACTCACTTTTTATTTTTTGAATAAAATCTAACTTACCTATTTTTTCTTCATCTATTTCACCAATAATTTCAATATTCCCATTTTCTATTTTTTCTTTTATCTTTACAGGAATACTAAGATTATTTATAAACCCGTTCAAGTAAAATCCTTTTTCTGCCCTTGAAAATTCTTCATTTTTAAAATATGGATTCCCAAATAAACATTTTATTAATGCAGATTCATTTATTCCTGCAAAAAATTGGGTATCATCTTCCTTTTCTAAAACTTCTCTGATTTCTTTAAGTTCTTGTTTTAAACGATACCTATTTTTACAGGCTTCCTCTATAATTCCAAATCTATACAAAATATTATCTTTATTTATTGCCTTACAATAAAAACTTTCTGTATCTAAATAAAGTATTAATGAACTAAATATTTCAAACATAAACACATCGGGAGGTTCTATATTCATATTATTTCTTTTAACTTCTATATTTTCTTCCAAAAGATGAAATAATTCAAAGTTACCATTTTTTTCACTGCTATTTTTTAAATTTGTTAAATATACTTCTGAATTATATTCAAAAAGTTTATTATTTATTCGATTAAATCTATCTTTAAATCCTTTTTTTAGTTCAAATTTATATTTATCCATATAAATCGTATTCTCCATAAGCCCTCCTATCCATTAATCAGTACATTACTTCCGCCATTTACTACTGAAAAGCCGTTAGAATTTACTTCTGTATCTCCATTTGACTGTATGCTTGTATTTCCTTGTGAAGTTTGAGAAATATTTCCAGCTACAAGAGTTTTACTTCCTTCTACTATTTCTGTATAACTTTTTGCATTATTACTTATATTCCCAGCACTCTCTGAAATACTATCCGCACTTTCCGATATACTACTCGCACTCTGTGATATACTTTCTGCCGCCGTCGTTGACAAACTATTAGTCGCAAGCACCATATTAAAGTCCGAATCTCCAACATGATAATTCCTATTAGCCACATCAGTAAATCTACCATTCCCGTCATTATTCAAAGCTCCTATTACAAAAGCCTTTGTCTCATTTCCGTTTGGAAAATAAAGTGCTACTCTGTCATTTACTTCTGGTGCTGGTGTAAATCCTGTATTTGTCTGGCTATATGGTGTTACATATGGAAAATAACTTTTCCCAGCATACTTATCCTCAAAGGATTGCCCATTTTCTCCCAAATCTATAAGTCCTTCTGTTAAATTTAATGTCATAACTGCAATATCTTTTGTCTTGACTTTTTCTTTTGTATTTTCATTCTGATTATTTTCAGTTTTCTCTATATATTTATTAAGTGGTTTTGCTCCAATCTTTCTTCCCTCAAGATTATCCGAACTTCTATCACTTCTTCCGTGATTGCTCTTGCTTTCATCTGTTCTTGCAATATGCACTGTTCTTGCTTCTATTACTGCTCCTCTTATCTTTTCATGCGGTATTGGATCTACAAAGTAGTCTGTCTGTTTTCCAAGTATATATTCACATTTTAATGTGTTTCCCTCATTATAAATTTTATTTTCAAGAACATAGTAATCGTTTTCTACTTCTTCTCCTGACACTCTGTTTCTAGTCTTTAATTTTATTGGTGTCGCTACTGGATAAACTTCTGTCCCTGTTATTTTAAAATATGTTCTCTCTTCTTTTGTTCTTTTCCCAAATTGAGAATACTTTAAGTTTGGTGTCTGTGTTGGCATATTCTTAAAAAATCCTACAAATACCTTATCTGAGTATGCCATTACTGGCTGTCCTGTATACGATGCTATTCTTTTTAAATATTCCCAGTCTGTTTCATTATACTGGATTGTCATTCTTGGTACTAACTGCATATCTTCACCAACATTTACAATTTTTCCATCATTTGTACCGTAATTCCCATTTATTTCCTCCGCTATCGCTGAATATGTTAATGTCGGATCTTGAAATGAACGGTATCTCGGTATTCTATCCAAAAGAATACTTTTTGAAATTGCTGTAATTTCTACTGTCAAGGCTCCTGCTGTAGTTTCATTTATTTGAAGTTCTTTTATTACTCCATTTAGAAATATTTTTTCTGTTGAATTTCCAGTATTATCAGCAATATTACTTCTTCCCAGTATTTTTATCTCCTTATCCCCTTTTCTGTCTATCAAGGCATCGTATAAACTTAACTGGTTTACTGAACCAATATACTTTATTTTACCAATTGTATGTTCCCCTATCCTTGAATCAATTTCCAGTTTCATATCTCTCCAAAGTATCTGCTGTCCATCTATTTCTATTTTTATTCTTTCTGCCGAAAAAAACTCCACTGGTTTTTGGTTGTTTAAATTATTATTCATTTCATATCACTTCTTTCTCTTTAAAAATTTTTTCTTCCATACATTTCTAAATGTCCTTAAAATCTAATTTTTCAAATTCCGATTTCATTTCAACAACATTGTTAAATCTGCCCTTTATCTCTACTTCCATTCCCTTTTCAATAAATTTTCTTATATCCTCACTTATATCTTCATCAAAAATCAATTCAGGATTATAGAATCTTTTTAATACTTCATCTGGTTTCTTTTTAGTTATCATAAAATATAGTAATGCCGAAAGGCTATATATATCCGTTCTTTCATCATTTTCAGCTTTTAATGAGTACATTTCAAGGGGAGAGTATCCGTCTGTTACTTTTATATATGTTCCATTTTTTTCATCAAAATATATGCTTGATCCAAAATCTATTATTTTTATTTTATTTTTCTTATTGATTAATATATTTGAAGGCTTTACATCCCTATGAATTATTTTTTCGTTATGAATTTTTATAAATATATCTAAAATATCAAAATATATTTTTTTTATATCTTCACCTTTTACATTTTCTTCATTAAGTATATACTGTTTTAATGTTGGAAAATTAAAATATTCCTCGACAATATAAACTGTCTTATTTTCCTTAAAATAATCAAACAATTCAATTATTCTACTTTTAGAGTTTGAATCAAGTACATTATGCAGATGTGCCAATATTTCCGCTTCCCTGTCAAAACTTTCCTTTACTTCCTTTAATCTATCCTCATATTTTTTAGTAAAAACTTCCTGATTCGCTCCCCTGATAACTAGCTGTGATGGAAAACATTCTTTTATAACATATCTTTTTTTCTTGTTAAATGTTAAATATACATTTGAAAAATCACTTTCTGCAATCACCTGTTTTATTTCATATTTATTTTTCAACTTATAATTTACTGGTAAATAATTCATAAAAACTCCTTTTTTCTAATATTAAATTTTTATTTAATTAATAAGTTTATAATCAACCTTCTATATCTCGTTTTAAACTAAAATTACTATACAACAAAAATATTCTGATTAAATAACATTTCCATTATTATCTCTTCCTAATTTTTTCCAATTCTGTCTAATTTCCTCATCAAGTGAATCATATGATTTTCTTGTTGTTCTAGGTTTTAATTTTGTTTTTGGTTTTACATTTGTATTGCTTTTCTCTCTTTTTGGCTGTTTTTTTACAGGATTAACAGGTGTGCTAATTTCTCTTTTTACTTCTGGAAGTTTCACTGCCTTGCTCTGATTTTCCTGTTCCAATTTTTCAATCTTTTTTTCTTCTTCATTTTGTGGCGGTAATACAGCTACTTTTTCCAATTTTTCTTCTACAACTGGTGCTGGAATTTGTGGTTGAAAATTTTCTGGCTTAACTAGTTCCACTATCTTTGTATTTTCTACTTTTTTATTTTTATTCTGTTCTTCTATAAGCTGCTGCTGTTTCTTCTGTTTTTCAGTTTTACTGTTATAAATTGTTTTTCCTACTGCTGTAATAAAAAAGACAGTTATTAGTATTGGAAGTATGTAATTAAGCGGATTTACTCTTTCCATTACAGTAGTAGTTACTGGATATTCTTCTTTTTCCAAATTTTCGACAAAAATAGACAAAAATGGTATCTCAATTTTTCTTTGTATCTCTATATTATTTACTTTCTGGCTCAATTCATTCTCAAAACCAAAACGGGTGCTATTTCTTATAAACATATCCAATATGTCATTTTCATTCACTATTTCCCAAAATGCCGATGTTCCTGATAATATATAATCATATTTTTTTAAATCTAGACTTACTATTGTATCTCCCTCAATTTCTTCAATTAATTCATTATCACGGAAAATCTTTACTTTTGAATTACCTATATTTCCCACTATCATTTTATCATCTTCAGCTGCCACTATTGATGTTGAAAATTTACTGTAGTAATCCATATTTCTTTTAATTTTGCTTTCGATTATTTCTTTATTTGCCACATTAAGAAGATGTGTCATATTATCTTCTGTCAGGCTATTATTTGAAAAGTATGCTTCAGCCACAGCTGTTACTGCAATTTTTGCGACATTTTCCTTCTTCTCAGTATCTTCCATTAATATCCAAAATCCTTTTTTCCCTTCTGGAATAAACGCAGAAAATGTATTTTCCTCTTGATCTGTATTATGGTGTTCTCTAAAAAAGTATGTTGAATATTTAGTTTTTGTTATTTGCATAATAGTTACCTTCCTTTAAATTTAAAAAATTGACAATGATTCAATTGTCATTGTTTCCTCAATTCCTATTACTCCAAAATGATGTTCCCAATAAACTTTTGTTCTTAATCCCATTGGCAAAAATAACTTTGAAAGCAGTCTAAATTTTTTCCTGTTTTTTTCATTTTTTTGGCTATTAATATAGATAACAAGTTTATCCTCTGAAACCTTATTATTGTATATTATCGAGTCAGGGTATATTTTCTTTATAATTTCCTCAAAAGCGTACATCCCGTTTGAATGTTTATACATGTCATTTATTGTGTTAGCAATATTTATTTTTTCTATCCTATCAAACTCTTTTATCAAATTCTGTATCTTACCCCCATATCTTCCTTCTTCCAAATCCTTAACTATTTTACGGTTTATTATAATCTTTTTATTCATCCCTTCATACAAGTCAAGTTTTGCCAATATATGCACCATTACATTAAAAACTATCTTTCTAACTTCCTCATAATCTTTTTTTATATTTATATCAATAATATTTGACAAAATCTTATTAAATCTCAAAAATGGATTTATCTCAATTTCCATCTCCTCATCAAAATAATTTATATCTTTGTCATTTATCTCCATATATGGCGAAATTTGCTTCGATAACACATATTTTATCTTATTTATATCCTCCTCTTTCTGAAACATTTCATAAATAACATTCCATATATATTGATACTGTTTTTTATTATCCATTATATTCCATCTCCTTTACTTCTTTCTAAAAATTTTCCTCTTATCTCTAATCTCTACAATAAACTTTTTCCAAATATTTTATAATTCTACTTTTCCCCATCTCTCTATTTCCATTCATCCACACTTTCTTATTTCTATTTATCTTCTTTCATTCTTTTAAGAAAATATTTCTTTCTTAACTGCTGTGGCGTAAGTTTCTTTTCTTCTTCTATCTTTATTCTCTCATTTTCTTTCACATGTTCATCTTGAATAGATAATCCCATTGTATTACTAAATATTTTTAATACCTCTTCTATTTCATATTTTCCTTTTGTATCAAACGTTAACGTTTCAAGATAACTTTTCAAATACCATTTTATATACTCATATACTCTTTTTTTCAAATCAGTATCAAAATTCTCTATTCTTTCAATAAATTTTTTTAATGGAAATACATTTCCCTGCCCTAAAACTCCATTCCCAAAAAAACCTTCTTCACCTGTACTTAGCCAGTTTTGTATTTCAGTAAATTTCTTATCAGCTTCCAATTTATCAATTTGTTCTTGTGTCAGTTCTGGTTTTGTTTCCTTAGACGATACAGATGTTTTAGTATTTTGAGAATCTAATATTTTATTTTCTTGTTCTTCAGTTTCTTTTTCTAATGAGTTTTCTAAATTATTTCCATAATATCTAGTAATATCAGTATAAGCATAATATTTTTTTATAACTTCATCTTCAGAATAAGTTGTTATATATCTTAAATTCCCATTTTTATCATATGTTTTTACCTCATTTTCTAATAATCCCTCTTTATATTCTCCTTCCTCTTCTAACTCACCACTATCATAATATCTTAAATATTTCCCATGTTTTTTCCCATTATACATAAATCCTTCAAAAATCAAGTTCCTGTTCTCATCATAACCTTTTAAAATTTCTGTATTTCCATCCAAAAGTGGCTCTATCTCTCTTTCAACATTTCCATCTGGATAATAAAGTTTCCACGCACCTTTCATTTCTCCATTTATAAAATTACCCTCTTCTTTGATAACACCAGTTGGATAATACCATTTCCAATGCCCAGCTTTTTCATCATTTTCAAGAAAACCATCTATTTGCAATATTCCTGTTTCATAATAAATTTTGTATGTTCCATTTCTTTTACCATTTTCTGAGTAATATTCCTCTATTTTTTCTTGTCCATTTGGATAATATTGTGTATTTTTTTTATATCTTTTACCATCTTTCAATTGCCCTCTTACTTGAATTCTTTCTTCATACCCGTATATTTCAATATGTCCAGTAAAAGGTTCTCCATCCTTATAAAAAACATCTTCTCCATCTTCATTTTTTTTAACTACAAATATTTCTCTTATATCATCTTCTGGATATATTTTCATTACTTTTATTATTTTCATAATTTCCTCCAACTTTTAATGAAATCTATCAAATAAATTTTTTAAATCTATTACAGGCGGTTCCCTTCTTTCTTTATCTATTTTATTGTAATAATCTTCAAGCTCTTTTTCTACAACTTCTCTTTCAGTTTCAAAATTTTCCATATTTTCCAAATAATAAATTAACAAATAATGAAAAAATTCTTCATGTGCATAAAAAACCTTCATTACTTCATCTTTTATCTCAGTTACTATATACACTGCCTTTTCTAATATTTCCTCTTTCCAAATAATTTTTATTCTTATCTTTTTATTAAAAAAATATAACTCAGTTTCATCGCATATTTTTGAAACAATATTAACAAAATTTTCTTTTTTCTCCATTACCATTAAAAACAAATCATGTTTATTCATTCCTAAATTTTCATAAAAATCTTCTATTATTAATTTTTCCATAATTATTCTCCTAACTCTTCTTTAAATTTTTCAAACATTCCTTTTATTTCATTGTCATTATAAATTTTTTCATAAGCATTTACTATTATTTCCAGTTCCTTAATAAAATCTTGCTTTGATATTTCTTCCATATTTGCAGTTATTCTTTTATTTTTATAAATTTCAAATTTTTTCTTTTCAGAATCACTGTATTGGGAATAATAGAGATTTATATCGTTTTCTAAAAATTGGTTATAATATTCAATTTTTACATTTTTTTCAATAATTACAGCATAACTTTCCAAAATTTTATCAAACCCGCTGAAATAACCGTTTACTCTTATAAATTTTCTTTTTCCTTTTAAAAATTCCAATAATATATTTTTATTCATTAAATATGAAAAAAACTTTTTTGCAATATTAATACTAAAATAACTTATATGCTTTTCAATTTGAATATCATAGTTATATTCTATCAAAAAATTTCTTAACTTATCCCTTTTCAAAATTTTTTCTATATTTAAGTTTAATTTATATTTTTTATTATTGTTTATTTCTTCAATATATCTCTGAAAAGAATTTTCTATTTTATTCAAAATATCAGCAAAACAACAGATATTTTCCAAATAGTAACTAAACATATAATGAAACAGTTCTTCATAACTATAATAAATTTTTATTTCCCTGTCATTAAAATATTGAACAATGTACAAATCTCTCTCATCTTCTTCCATTTCATACCAATAATTCACTAATCCTATTCCCAAAAACTCATTGGAAAAAAATGGTTCTTCATCATTATTATTATACAAGTAATCCAATAAATCAGCAAAACTTCCTATTTCATCAACTGTATAAACTAATAAATCATACTTATTCTTGTCTATTAAATCTGTTGTTCCTATTTCAGTAACTTGATTAAAAAGATTTTTCTTTACTTTTAATAATTTATTTTTAAATATATTCATTATATTTCTTTTCCTTTATCAGTTTCAATACAACTATTCTCCCAACTCTTCCTTAAATTTTTCAAACATTCCTTTTACTTCATTATCCTTATAAATTTCTCCGTAAGCATTCACTACTATTTTAAGTTCCTTGATAAAATTCTGTTTTGATACAACTTCTACATTCATTTTATCCCTTGTCCCTTTAAATCTTTCTTTTACAAATTTATCGGTTTCTTCTTTTGTTACAAAATTTCCAGCGTATTCTTCTGACAAAATATCGGAAATGTTATATGCACGATATGTTATTCCTAATTTATCAATTACATTACGATATTTTCCTAAATCAATTTCAGTATAATAATTTATTGAAATGTCTTTTTCTATTTTAATATTGTATCCCTCACTATATCCTCTATCTCCAAAATAATATGCCACTCCTATCTTAAATTCTCTTCTACCTTGAAAAAATTTTTTCAATATATCTTTTCCAAGCAAATAAGACATAAATTTCTTTAATATATTTATATCCCAATAGTTTATGTATTCATTATAGTGATTTATAAAACCATATAAATATTTATTTTCTTCAATATTATACTCTAACAAAAAATTTCTAAGTTTATCTTTTTTGAATATGTCCATCACATTTAATCTTATTTTATATTCTTTAGCATTGTCTATATGCCTTGTATAATTTAAAAATTCTTGTTCAATAAAACTTATCATATTTGCATAACAATGTATATTTTCCAGATAATAAGTTAAAAAATAATGTAAAAACTCTTCGTATGTATAGTAAACTCTTATTTCATTTGCATCACCTCTTATGTTTCTATGAAACTTTGAAATATATGTTGCAGTTTCATCATTATCATTCCAGCCACTATTTATTTTAAATCCTAAATATTCATCACTGTCATATCCTGTATTATCCAAATAAAAACCCGATATTATAACTGGAAAATCCCCTATTTCATTTATCATTGTTGTAAAAAGATCATATTTATTCATTTTAAATTCTTGATTAATATTTTCTCTTAATTTTTTTATACTCATTTTTTTCCTATTATATTTTTTTATTTTATTCTTTCAAAATTTTGTTCATTAACTATTAAAATTTCTAAAGTTTCCTCATTTTCAATAAATTCAACCATATAATCATTTGGAAATTCAGAAAATACCATTACTACTGCTCCTACTGTATTCTTTTTAACTTTTTCTGATAAATCAATTTTTGATTTTACTACACCGTATTCATTTAACATAAAAAAACTCCCTTCATTATTTTTTATGTACCTTGTTGACATATTATTCTCCTTCTATTTTCATTTTTTCAATTTCATTTTTTAATTTTCCTAATGAATTTAAATATTCTAAATATTGTTTCCCTATTTTTTCATTTGTTTTCATCCATTCTTTTATATCTGAATTTTCTTGTATTTTTTTATTTTTTATTTTCAACAAAAATTTTAAATATTTTTCTCCTATTTTTATATTTTCCATTATACGTCTGTGAGTATCATCAACTAATTGTTTATCTTCTTCATCCAATTCATTACTATTCCATATAATTTGATTTTTAAAAATTTCTTATTTCATTTGGATAATAATAAACTGATATAAAAGCTGTTATCACTCCTTCGCTATCTCTACCAATAAAATTTTCATCTAGCCATTCATCTTTAACTTCACTTAAAACTTCATAAATATACCCTTCAAATCCTATTTCTTTTATATTGTCAAAATATCCTTCTGCATACTCAGAATTATAATTAGATTCACTTTGCTCTAAGTATCTCCCTTTAATCTTTATATTTTTATTTTCCCATATAAATTCTAAAATTTCGTCATCGTCTTCTCTTTTTGATAAAAATTCATATAAATTATCTATTATATCAATTTGTTCTCCGTACCACTGTAACATTTTTTTCTCCATTCTTGTTTTATTTTTTATTTGGATGTTCTGGAACAACGTGAACTAATCCTTTTTTACTATAATGTATTTTAAATTTCGGTGTAATTAATCTTTCGTTTCTTCTATTATTAATATAAATTCCTTGATATTCTCCTTGAGTATCTATTATTTCATAAAAGTTTCCACTTCTAGGGTCTTGAACAAAATTTCCTGTTGCTTTGAATTTTTTAAAAATATTTTTAGCATCATCCATACTAACTTCACTTTTATGTCTTTCACTTTGATAATTTCTATGATTCGGATCATGTTTCCCTTGACTTCCTTCATTTAACCTAAAATCTTCAATATTTTTTCCCAGTTCATTTTCAATTTTTCTTTTATTATCATTGATTTTAGTTTCATCATCAAGTAAAATCCCCGTTCCACCAATACAATCATCCAAATTATGGTTCAACAATCCTTCTCCACCTACATAATAATTCCTAGTCCCTTCTACACTAAAATTATAAACTTTCTGTTCTTTTTGGTACTTTATTATTTCTATTTCTAGTATTTCTACTTCTTTTCCCTCAAAATCTGTTAATTTCATATTAGTATTTAAAAATCCTGCTAATATATATTGTCCATTTACATAAAATGGATGTTCTGGGGTTGTAAATATTATGTCTTTTTTTGTTTTTATTTTTACTAATAAATCAGTTGTATGTAGATATACTGCTTGTACACTTTTTAAAATATTTTCCTTTTTTATTTCATCATAGCCGTATATTTTGTCACCTACTTTTATTTCCTCAATTTTTTTAATTCCATGTTCTGTTAAAACAAAGGTTCCTTCTGCAAAACATCTTGTACCTTTACAGTATAAATCACAATTCATACTTTCTTCATATCTTGCTCTTGCATTCTTATACCTTGTTTCTATATCCAGTTCTGAAGTTTTTCCATTTGACATTTTTCTTTTAGATTTATTTCCTGACATAACACGGTAGCTTTTCATCGCTCCAGCAGCTGCTGAAAATCCTACATAAGTTTCATACATACTTTTTATATTTTTTCCGTCAATATATTCATCATCGTAGTTAAAACCCCTTATATACTGTTGTTTTATTGTATACTGTTGCATAGCATGTTCCGTACTCATATAGCTACCTACGATACTGTTTTTAAATTTTATTCCATTTTTTTCATATTCTTTAATTGTACTTTGGTTTTCTCTTTTATTTAAAAAATTTCCAAAATCATCAACTACTAGAGTTACACTTCCATCTTTATTTTTTTTTATAATCTACAATTTTAACATTTAAATCATCAAACCATTTATCACTTTTTTTGTCAAATTCTTTTATACTTTTTACCCATTGTATATTATTATGCGAATTTTGCTTTTTTTCACCCCTTTTCTTAGCCTCATTAGCCCAATCTTTTTTTGTTTTTTCAATAATTTCCTTACTTATTTCCCTTTTTTCACGATAATTATTAGAATCTGTATATATAACTCCTCTTACTGGAAAATCTTTATCTTTTGTTTCTCTTACCCGATATTCATTTCCTAATAATTCTACTTTTTGTATTGCTTTCCTTTCTGTAAAAAAGATTCCATTTTTATTAAATTCATTTACGTCAGTTTGTAAATTTTTATTCAATTCAATCTTATTAAAATCATTCTGCATTTGTCCCCTTGTTGTAATATCTAATGTTGGAAATTTTCCATTTGTAAATTTAAAATCTTCTACATTCATTGGTTGATTATATTTTTTTGATAAATATTCACTCAATTTTTTTTTGATTTCTTCTTTGGTTCCTCCTTGTGAAGCTATTTTCATTAGTTCCTCAGAATCTTTTGCTATTGTTTCTGACGTTAAAAATTGACCTGAATGTATTACTCTTATAATTCCGCCTTTTTGGCATCGTGCAAAGGAATTTTTAGATAAACATTGATTGCCTCCGCAAAATTTATCTTCTATATAATTTTCCCAATCGCCTTCAATAATTAATTCACATTTTGCATTATCATTATAGATACAACTTTGAAACGGGGGGATATTTTCGAATGTTTCTTTGTCTTTTTTAGTTGCAACTAACTTATTTTTTATTTCATAATCATTTTGACTGGTTACTTGTAAATTAGTTTTCTCTCCAGGACAGCCATCACAAATTAACTCAGCTCCATCAACTACATATTCTATTTCAGAAAGATCTGCTAAATCCAATTTTGCAGCCGTATTCTCACCCAATATTAATGCTTCATTTAAAAATAATCCGTTCATACCAAACCTCTTTTATTTTAACTCTTTATTTCTATGCCATTTACATATCTAGTTTTCATAATTTCCCTGCCAGCTTCATCAAAATATATCTCTTCTCCATTTTTTTCACTATCCCTAAGAAAACACTTATATAAAAGTATACCACTTTTTGAATATTTTTTATAATTTCCATAAAACATATTATTTTTTGTAGGACATTCACATTTTAATTCTCCGCTTTCATAAAATTTTTTCCAAATACCATTCTGTTTATTTAAAACATATGAAGTTTCAACATCTAAATTTCCATTCTTATAATACGACTTCCATGTACCTTCCATTTTATCGTATCTCATTTCTCCAACTTCCATTAGTTCTCCACTTTCATAAAATCCTTTATAATTTCCACTCAATTCCCCAAATTTATATGTTTCAATTTTTTCAACATTCCCATTTTCATAAAAATATCTCCATTCTCCCGATTTTAACCCTTTTTCAATTTGTCCTGTCACTTTAACTTTATCACTATTATTAAATCGAATTTCTATTTTCCCTGTGTAATATTTTTCATTATTTAAAATATAATAATTTTTACCATTCATTCTTTTTTTTGACAATTCTACTTTTTCATAATTTTTCATTACCCATTATTCTCCAATCCAATTTACTATTAATGTACTTTTACCTTCCCACCTTTTATATCTGTTGTTCCTGCTCCATCTCCTATGGAAACTTGTCCTCCTGTCGCTGACAATTTTGCACCTCCTTTAATGTCAACACTGCTATTTCCCTTAACATTGACATTATTAGGATCTATTGTTACTTTAGAACTTCCGACAACTGAATTTACAGATTTTGAACCTATAACATTTACGTTCGATGTTGTTGAGATAACCCCTACGTTACTTCTTCCTGCTACATTAATCGTTCCTGAAGATTCCATACTTATAACATTACCAGTATTCATAGTAAATTTTTCACTGTCTAAAGTAAAATCATACATCGGTTTCCCATTATTCGCCCCACCTTGACTATTCCCCAAAGTAAAATTCCTTTTATCAGGATTTGTAAACCTTCCATTCCCATCATTATTAACCGCACCCAGCACTATTGCATGTGTTTCATTTCCATTTGGAAAATAAAGTGCTACCCTATCATTTACTTCTGGTGCTGGTGTAAATCCTGTATTACTTTGACTATATGGAGTTACATAAGGAAAATAACTTTTCCCAGCATATTTATCCTCAAATGACTGTCCATTTTCTCCTAATTTTAACAATCCTTCCGTTAAATTCAATGTCATTACAGCTATATCACTCGCTTTAACTCTTTCTTTTACATTTTCATTCTGATTTTCAGCTTTTTCTATATATTTATTAAGCGGTTTTGCTCCAATCTTTCTTCCCTCAAGATTATCTGAATTTCCATCAGTCCTTCCATGATTACTCTTGCTTTCATCTGTTCTTGCAATATGGACTGTTCTTGCTTCTATTACTGCTCCTCTTATCTTTTCGTGTGGTATTGGATCTATAAAGTAGTCTGTCTGTTTTCCAAGTGTGTATTCGCATTTTAAAGTATTTCCTTCGTTGTATATTCTGCTTTCTATAACATAATAATCGTTTTCAGTTTCTTCTCCGCCTGCCCTGTTTCTAGTCTTTAATTTTATTGGGGTTGAAACAGGATATACTTCTGTTCCTGTTATTTTGTACATTGTCCTTTTATTTTTCTTGCTTTTTCCATATTGGGAATATGTTGTATTCGGTGTCTGCACAGCCTGATTTTTCAAAAATCCAACTAGGACTTTATCATAATAAGGCATTACTGGCTGTCCTGTATACGAAGCCAGTCTTTTTAGATATTCCCAGTCTGTTTCATTATACTGGATTGTCATTCTTGGGACTTCTTTCATATCTTCTCCCACGCTTATTATTTTTTCTCCATTTGCCCCATAATTTTTATTAATTTCTTCAGCTATTGCTGAATAAGTTAGTGAAGGATCCTGAAATGAACGGTATCTTGGTATTCTGTCAAGAATAATGCTTTTAGAAATACAGGTAATTTCCACTACTAAAGAGCCTGTCTTAATTTCAGAAAGTTTGATATCGTCAATTATCCCATTTAAAAATATTTTATCATTTGAAGTTCCGTTTTCATTTGAAATATTGCTTCTTCCAGAAATAATAATTTTAATATCCTCATCCTTGTCTATTGCGGCATCATAAATACTTATCTGCTGTAAAGAAGCTATGTACTTTATTTTCCCAACAGTATGCTCCCCAATTTTTGAATCTATTTTTAAAGTCATATCCCTCCACAATATTTGCTGCCCATCAATTTCTATTTTTATTCTTTCTGCTGAAAAAAATTCCACTGGTTTCTGATTTTGCAAGATACTGTTCATTTCATATCACTCCTTTTTTATTCTTAATTATTACTTATTCTCAAAAAATTTAAGAAAACTTTACTATAATTTCATATTCTGGAAAGAAAAAGTTTATTACAGAACAGAAATAGTCTATCTTATCCTGTTTAAAAATCATATTTTCAGGAAAATCTATCGTAATAACAAGCTTATCCTTTGAAAATGTTTTTACGATTTCCCTTGATATTTCATCAACTATATATCCATATTTATTTTCAAAATAATCAAATTCTTTTAAATATCCATTTACTTCGACTCTTTTTAATTTTATTTCCCCTAAATATTCATAAGCATTTGCCAATCTATATATCTCCAGTTCGCTTCTAATCCTATTTTTATATTTTTGTCTAATTCTGTTAAGCATATTTTTATTCATTTTATTTGATATTAATTCAAATTTCTGTTCATTGTACCTGTTTTCACTACGAATATTTTTCACTGTTAAAGTTGACCAGTTTTCTATATTTTTTAGTTTTGAATTTATTTCCACTATTCCATTTTCTTTAAAAATTATGTCCGTTATTGCTCCTTTGCTGTCTTTTGTATTTATAAAAGTCTGTCCTTCTTGCAGTATCGTTGTCTGATGTACATACATTCCCTCATCTTCCCTCAGCAGGTAAGTATTTGTCGTTATGTTATTTTCAAATACATTCCACATAAGGACATAATCCCTAAAATACTCATTTTCTATTTCAGGAAACTCATAATTTATTTCTTCAAGATTTATATTTTTTAATATCCTTTCATCAAGTTCTTTATTATCTTCCAATTTTAAGATTACATTGTAAAATTTAGTATTATATGGCATTATAAATGGCTTCCAACGGATTTTATTTGTTTCATACATTTCATAAAGCTCTTTTTCCTTTTTTACATATTTATCTGTATTTTTTAATCTTACCTTAAATTTATATTCCTCATTATTTATTTTTACTGTCGCAGAATATAGTTTATTTTCTACATTTTTCAAATTTTTATTGTCTGATGTTATTAAAATTTCTTCCAATATATGCTCATCTTTTTCGACATTTTCAAGTTCCAGAGAAACTGGACTCATTTCATCGTCATATTCCGCTATTTCATCTTTATGAATAGGAATCGTGTATATCGGATATTCCTTTTTATTGTCAAAATACTTTTCCACAACTTTTTCCACATCACCCATATCCAAATTTATTTTTTCCATAAAATAATTATAAAATTCGTTTATTTCTTCCCTCAAATAAACCCTGTCCTTCTCATCCACAAGTTTTATCAATGATTTTTCCAGCAATTCTTCTATCTTTTTCATAATTTTCAATTAGAACTCAGTAAATATGCAGTCGCAATCTACTAGATATTCTTCCAAAACTCCTTTCATAAAGCTAATTATATCCGAACTATATTTAGATTTTACATATTTCAATCTCAAATACAATCTTTTTCTTTTATTTTTCAGCAAAAACTCATCCCTGTTCTTAATCTGCAAATCATATGTTTCAATAATCCTGCTATTCTCATCAGAAAATCCCTCTATACCGTAATCATCAAATACTTCATATTGTTGTAATACATTATTCATTTCTGCTATGCTTCTTAATATCAAAACCATTTCAGTATTCTGATTATTCTGTCTATTATATTTTTTTATATTCCCATACAGCCTAACTTTCTTTGTAAAGTTAAAATCAATATTTTTTATAAAATAAAGTTTTAATCTTTCATACTTTATATTGCTTGTTATTATCTTTATAAACTCCCCATCTCTGTATAAAAATTCAAAATTTCTTGTACTTTTGTCCACAAGCACATTCTCATCTCTTTCTTCCAATATATGCTCATAATAAATCTGTTCCTCCGATGGACGTACTAATATTTCAGGATATTTAGTTTCTTCATTTATATTCCAGCACAATATTTTTTCTATCATACTTTTCCTTATTTCTTTAGGAAAATTTACTTTTATAGTTACTTTATCAAAATTTTCTATGTTATTTATATTCTCTGGAAAATCTTCTGCTATTAGCGAAAATGCCTTATATGCAAAAGGACAATAAATATTTTCCCATTTTATATTATTTCTTTGTATAACTTCAGACATTTCCCTCAATTTTTTTATATATTTCTCCTCTTTAACTAACCTAAACCCAACCTTATATTTATTTCCAAATTCATCTGTTACTTCCCCATCTATTTTCTTTCCATCAATCTCCTTCAACTTTTCATAGGACATATCAAGAAATATAGTCTTATACACCCTTTCTTCTTCAGCATCCTCATCAAACAGCATTTTTGATACCTTCTTATTTAAATCACTCAAAAACATCGGAGAAATTTTCCTTTCATAAAGCCTCATTTCCTCCCTGTCCAGCAACACAGTCCCAATTGTATAATCCACAACTTCCCCATTTAATGAATCCGCAACCCTTTCAATAAGTGAACTTACCCTTTCATGCTGTTCCTGCAACAGTTCAAAACTTGCATGATTTATTGCCACCTTCTCTTCATCCGATATATTTTTCAATGCCCTAGACTTCAGTATATTTTCTAAACTTTTTTTATCCATTTTCTATTCCTCTCGTTTCATTTTTAACAATTTATTTTTTAGACTTCTTTCATTTTTATTTTTCTTCTTTAGGCAATCCCATTATTTCCCTAAATTTCTCCAACGCCATCTCTATTTCATATTTTTCCCCTGTGTCAAATGTTATCGTACTAATATAATCTTTCGTGTATGAATCTTTATAGCTGTAATCAGTATTAAAATCTTTTATTCTGTCAACAAACTTGCTTACTAGAAACATACTTTCTTAGATTTTTAAATTAAATAATTTTTTATATTTTAAATACTCTTAAAAGTGTATTATTTCCAGAACTGCCACCATTTTTTTCCAGCCTTTGAAGTTGCTTTTTTCAATTTCTTTTCTACTCTTTTTTGAATTTCATTTGATTCGTTAGTTAGTTTCATATTATCTAATGCTAACTGATATTTTTTCTGACTCTCTTGCCAGTTTTTTTTCTTGTATTCATCATCCCCTTGTTCCTCATACAAATACCCTTCTGCTCTAGTGACTTTTTGTCCTAAATATTCTATCTTGTTAGTCTGATCATCAAAATCACTTGCTGATTTTAATTCTTCAAAGATTTTTTTAGATTCATTGTATTTAGCTATACTTTCTGTATATCTTTTCAAGGTAAACATCTGATCTGCCTGCATTTCTAAATTCGTAGCATTTTCTATACTTTGTGCAATTTTTTTCCTTCTCTGTTTCTCCTGCTCAATCTCTCTCTGTCTAGCCGCAATCTCTGCTTCTTTTGCTGCTATTGCCTGTTGTTCCTTGATTTTCTGTTGTTTTAATTCTTCTGCATTTCTTGCTTCTAATTCTCTCATTTCAGTTTCTTTTTGCTTTAATTCAGCATCTTTTTTGCTTTCAAACTTAATAAATTCCTGAGCCTGTGAAATAAATTTATTTACGTTATTCACATTATTGCTATCTCCCAACCCTTGATAAATATTCTTAGCTTTTGTAAGCAATGTTATTGCTTCAGCGGGATTATTTGCAGTTATTTGATTTAATCCTTCTTGAACCATATTATTTGCTGTTTGAAGGCTTGACATCTGTCTTGCATTTAATTCATTTATCTTATTATCAATTTCCTATGCCTTAGCAGTATCTCCTAGGCTTTGATACATTTGTCTTGCCTGATAATACGACTGTCTTGATTTATTAGTATCTGTCGGAGATAATAAATCAGCCTGGTTCTCAGTTAGCATTGCCCCATTATATTCTGTTTTTGCCTTGTCATCTATTTCAGCTATTTTTCTTTCAATATTTGCAACATAGTCTGCACGTCCATTTACTAGATAAAGTTCTGAAGCAGTTTTATAATTTTCTTTTGCCAAATTATAGTTTCCTGCTGAAAAAGCCTGGTTTCCCGCTGTTTCAATTGCTAAAGCTTCTTTTAATTTACTAGATGAATCTATTCTTGCATTTAACGTTGTTAAAACTTCATCTGTATTAAGTTCATCCTTTTTGTAAGTATTTTCTTCCAAAACATATTTTGCCTCTTGGTATTTTCTTGACGCTTCGTCATAATTTCCCGAATTAAATAGCTGATTTGCCTCATTTATATCCTGAAATGCCTTTTGTAATTTTGAAGTCTGGGATATTTTAGTATTTACAGCACTTATTCTTTTTTCAACGTCAGCTCTTTTACCATTAGCTCCCGTAAAAAATCCTATTATTCCTCTGGATTTAGGTTTCAATTTTTCAAGTTCCGCCTTTTCCAGCTTAAAACTTTCTATCGCATTATTAAAATCTTTTTTAACAATATCATCGTTTGCCTGTTCTTCGTATACTGCCGCTCTTTTTATAATATTATTTCTTTTACTTATATTCCAAAATGTCAAGGACAATATTATTACTAGAACTGCTAAAGATATTAACCCAACTTTTATCCAAAATTTCTTCTTATCCTTTTCAACAGGTTCAGGTGATGCCACTTTTTCCACATTTACTAGTGCAAAAGTATAGTTTTCCACACTTTCTCTTGTTGTTGCCATAACTTTATGTTCCAATGATCTTAATAAACTATCTTTATTTGGGTATCTTGAAATTTCAACTTCCATTTCCCTTTCATCAATATTTTCCCAAAATCCTATTGTTGTTAAACATAGCATATCATTTTCCTGAAGTGTTACAGGATTTTTTATAATATTTGGCTTTATCTTTCCAAAATCTCCTATCGCCTGAAGCAAATCATTTCTTTGTCTATGATACTTCATATCATTCATATCAAGTGCATTTTCATCTACCAGAAGCTGAGCTATTGTGTCATCTCTACTTTGAGAAACCACATAACCGCCTCTCAAATGATAAAGCCTTGTATTCCCAACATTTCCATATAAGAATGAATTGTAATTACTTATTACAACTAAAAGAGAAGTATGCATTAATGAATATTTTTCAGTTTCCTCCTGCTTTTCTTTCACTTTTAAATTTGCATATTCCATTATCTCCTTAATCACATCTGGATTAAAGCGTGGACGTAACATAAAATATTCTATTGCAGAACTTACTGCTAACTTTGCAGCCACATCAGCTCCAGCTTCTTCATCATATCCATCAGCAGCCACCCATATTGCATAATTATCCAGCTGGGTATATCCAAAATAGTCATTATTTTTCCCTTTAGTCCCAGCTTCACTAAAAAATCTCGTTTCAAACTTTGCTTCTTCTTTTCTCATTAAGCTCTCCTACTAGGGCGTGTCTGAAAACTCAAAATCAATGATATTTTTAATGATTATCAAATAATATACTCAAAATCAATGAGTTGAAACATTGCTCTCAGTCTGATACAATAAAAGAAAAGCACAGGAGGCTTCTATCATGCAAAGAAGATATGAAATATCAGATGAACAATGGAATAAAATAAAGCATATGTTTCCCAAAGCTAAAACAGGACGTCCAGGCAAGGATTTACGCCTGATGTTTAATGCCGTGCTATGGATTGCCTGCAGCGGTGCACCTTGGAGAGACCTTCCTGAACGTTTCGGTTCATGGAAGACGGTCTATTCTCGTTTCTGCAAATGGCGTGACGAGGGGACTCTGCTTAAAATATTTGAGCATTTAAGGGAAGATGCCGACTATGAGAACTTGAGCATTGACTCTACAGTAGTTAAAGCCCACCAGAGCAGTGCAGGAGCTAAAAAAGGGCAAAAGATTCAGAAGTGAATCAGCACATCAGGAGAAGCTCAGGTGGAAGGACAACTAAGATCCATGCAGTTGTTGATGGACTTGGAAATCCGCTGTATATAAAACTTAGTGCAGGACAGATTCACGATAGTACGCAAGCAATTAAAATATTGTCGCAGCTAAGCATAAAAGACAGCAACATACTGGCAGACAAGGCATACGGAACAAAGGAAGTTCGGGAGTACATAAGAAAACACGGGGGAGAATGTGTAATACCTCCGAAGTCAAATGCAGTAAACAAATGGGAATGCGATTACCATATCTACAAGGAAAGACATCTTGTGGAATGTTTTTTCAATAAGTTTAAACAGTTCCGCAGAATAGGGACACGCTATGATAAGCTGGCAAGCACATTCATAAATTTTATTTATATAGGATGCATAATAATTTTAATAAAATAAATTTAAGTAATCATTAAAAATATCATTGATTTTGAGTTTTCAGACACGCCCTAATATTATCTAAAAAAAAACAATATTAAAACTAAATTTTATATTTTTAAATTCTAATATTGTTTTCCTCATTTATTTATTAACTTTCTTTTGTTTTATCCTTGCTCCAATCAAAATTTTGACCACAAAACTCAACAAATACAAATTTACTTTCCCCTATCTCCAATGTATCAAAACTTTGAAGCTGTCTTGTATTGTATACTGCCTCATCACTAAGATATATTAATCCATTTGCATCTCCAGGAGTAATATAGAATTCCCTATTTTTGGGATTATAACTAATTGAACAATGATTTTTTCTTGAAATATTCATATCTCCTTCGATCCTAATGTCCATGCCTTCTCCACGTCCTAAAAAATTTCTCTCTGATACTATTTTGAAGTCTTTTCCTTTTTCCGCTCCTGCTATACAAACTAGCCAACCTACCACAGGATCTACTCTGCTGTCTTTTGCCCAGTACGCTGTTGTTCTGTCATCATCATCCAATTCCTCTACCAAATTAACTTTTTTTTCCTTAATTTCAGGTTTCAATCCTTCAGATTTACAATATGGACAATTCTCTCCATATCTTGATACATCATACATGTGTCCATTTTTACATCTGTCTAATCTCATTTTTTTCCTCCAATTTTTTTATATTATTTATTAAAATTTTTCTCTAATTAAATAACCCTCTTTATTGTTTTTTATTTATTGCTGTAGCCTCATTTAAAAATTTTTCATACTGCTTTATTCTTCCGCTTTGACCTTCGTTATAATTTTTTAATTTTGTTGAGTTTTTAACCACATCTACCCATTCTTTTATTTCTTTCAATTTTTTTTCTCTATAATAATATTTTAACAAATATTTAATTGCTCTATAATCTTTTAGCTCAGCCGCTTTTAAATACAAATCAAAAGATTCGAGTTTATAACCTTCTTCTTCCAAAATTTGTGCTAAATATATTTGTGAATCAGTGTATCCTGCATTCGCTGCTATCCGATACCATTTTTTTGCTTCATCAATATTTCTATTTCTATGCTCAATAATTCCTATAAAAACAGCAGCTTTCTTTAAACCATTTTCATATGCTTTTTTATATTTTTCCATTCCTTTTTCTTTTTCATCCTTAAAACGATAATAAAAATCAGCTGTATACAAAATTCCTTCTTTTTTTAACTTCTCCATTTGTAAAAAATATTTTTCTGCTGTATCATAATCTTTTTTTAAAATACTTTCCTCTCCTTTTATATACAACTCAAAGAACTCTTTATCCATTCTATCTTTTGATAAACTGTATTCCAGTAAATCATTTGCTTCATCATCAAATCTAAAAATTTCTTTTGTATTTAATATTTTATCTTGCCAGTATTTCAATTTTTCATTATCTTTTTTCATATAATATATTTTTATTAAGTCTAACATCGAATCCGCATCTTTGCGATTTCCAGCTTCTATAAAATATTTCTCAGCCTCATTTTTTCTATTTGTTTTATATAAAAACGTAGCAAAAGATTTATATCCTAATACATTCTCTTTATCCAATGATTTTTTGTACCATTCTTCCGCCTTTTTATAATCATTATTATCCTCAGCAATCATACCTAAAATTGTACCTGCCTTTTTATTTCCTTTTTCAAAAGCTATCTCATACCTCTTTTTCCCTTCATTTTCATCAATATGTTCATAATACATATCTGCAATTGAAACATAAGCAGTTTTGTCATATTTTGCCACTTTTAAAAAATACTTTTCCGCTTCTTTATAGTTTTCTCTGTTCAATTCATAGGCAATTCTTGCCATTAATTGAGCTTTTTCAGGATTTTTTTTATTTTCCTGATGAAAGGAAACATCATCAATGTCTTCTATTATTACTTCTTTTTCTCGATTTCCACAACTTATTAATATACAAAAAAAGATTATCAAAATAAATTTTTTCATTATAATTTTTCTCCTACAAAATAATATTAAATTTTACTTTATGATGTTTATTTAAAACAATGGTTTAGTATTGTCTTTTTCAGTCATAATAAGATACTTGTTATTTTTCATATACTCTATACTCCGTCTATATCGATTATTACTAGGATAAAAAAATTTTAAAAAGTTTCTGTGTTCTGGGACATGATGATTTATATAATCGTACACTTCATAATTCACTGTTGCTTCCTTTAATTTATCTTTTATTATATTCATCCCTATCTTTTTAGGCTTTAATTCACTTGAAACTTCTTTAAATACATTTTTTTCTGGTTTTACCCCTTCCTTCACCCCATCCTTTAAACCATCAAGAACTGCATCAGAAATGTCTTCAACCCCATTCTCAACAGTGTATTTTTTACCCTTTCTTATTTCCCCTTTTAATGGCGGATATTTTAATCCTTTCTCAAAGTTTTTTTTACCTTCTGCTTCTAATTCTTCATCTCCTATAATTTTTCCTAACAACATCATCCTGTATCCATTAAGCGTTACACTATTAAATGGTGAAGCTTCAAAGCCTCTTCCAGTTTTAAATGCTGCTTTTTTATAATTCTCCAAAATATTTGAAATTACATTTGGAATATTTTCTGGTACCTTTTTTATTCCTCCATTAAAAAGAATACCTATATTTTCAGAATCAATATATGAAACTCCTATAAAATCAATTATTCCTTCTAATGATACAAAAATCCATGGATTATCTTCATAAAACATTAAAAATTCATTTTTTTTACCTTCAAATTCACTAAAATCTTGTCCATTAAAAACTATATCTAATTCAACATTATGTTTTCCACAACACAATTTACTTGTCATTAATACAACTCTTTTTCCATTTGAAATTATATTTTGTGATAAAGTTTCTTCTTTCCAATAAAATCCTTTTTTATCACAAATTCCTCCTTTTAAACATTTTGTAACTCCTGAAGAAAAGTTTTTAGGTTCTTTGTCTGCTTCTGTCGCAATTGGATCTTCTCCCATGAGTTTAACACTTTCATCATAGATTCTTAAAAATATAATACCTTGATACCCTGCTGGCCTACCTCCAGCATCAACTTTATCCAAATACGGACAATATAAATAGGCTCCATCACACACTAAAGAATCTGCTTCTTCTCCACTCAATTCTAACGTTACATCCATTGAATCTGTTTTAGTAATTCCACCTATTGTTCCATCTGAATTTTTCCATTCCCTTATTTTTGTCCTATTAATTTTTATGTCTTTTACTTTATTAGTTTTATAATAATCTTGTGTTACTTGTTTTATTGTATCTGATTCATCATACCCAAAAGAATAAATTGCACCTTTTTTTTCTAAATTATCAAAAACTGTTTTTATTTTATCTTTCATTAAATTACATCCTCCTTTTATTTCTTTACTAAATCAATTTTAAAATATTCTCTATATTTTCTACCATCTACTTCCAAAATTTTTATTACTTCTATTTCCTTTATTTGAAAATTATTTTTATCTAAAATATAATATCCAAAAATCTCTAAATTAAATGTTATTTTTTCCCACATTTTTTTATTTAACTTTTCTCTTATTTTAGAAATTAAAAGAGTTTTACTCATTTTATTACTGTCATAATCCATTTTAAAATTTAATTTTATATTTTCTGTATCAAGATACTTTTCGTTTATTTTAAATATCAATTTTAATGGCGTAATTTCATCTATTAACAATGTATTTATTAAATATTCTATCTCAATTTTTTTTTCATAATTAAATTTTTGATTATAAATATCTAAAAATAAAAAACTAATTGGTGATTCGGTAAACAATAATATCTCAAGATAATTCTTTTTTGATATTAATTTTTTTAAATTATATATCGTTAAATGAATTTGAACAGAAAATTCATTTCTATTTTGAAAAAATTTAAAAAGATTCTTATTTATATTTTCAATAATCAATGATTTGTTCAAAATTTTAGGATTATTTATATCATTAAAATCAAAAATATAAATATTATTTTCATCAAATATTTCTTTCATTATCTGTAATTCTATTTTTTTAATATTATTATTATTATTATTATTATTATTATTATTATTATAAAATTCAATTCCAACTATATTTTTTTTTAAATCTAATATGCCTATTTTACTTTGTCGAACTATATTAAAATTTTCTGCCCCTTCTAAATTTAAAATTTCTAAAACCGTATAATCTTGTCTTTTTTCACAAAAATATTTTTTTAAAACAACTTCATTAATCATTATCATACCTTTCTAAAAGTTCCCTTTTAAAATAAATAATCTTTTTTATTTCATCTGTTTCTTGTTTATTAATTAATTTAATTACATCATCAACTTTTAAAGTTATTCCTTTATTATCAAATAAAATAAATCTTTCATATTCAAGATTTAAATTTTCCCATTCTATTTTATATTTATTTCTAATTTCTTTTTTTAACTTTTCTTTTTTTAATTTCAAATAATTAATTCTTCCTTTTATTGTATTAATTCCATCATTTTTACGGTGATCTAACAACATAGGAATTGAATATGAAACAATTTCTTTTATATCTAATTTCTTATTAGATAGATCATTATAAAATAGGTTGTAAAATCTTCTTTTTTTTATAAAAATAGTGAATATTTCATTATTTTTAACTAACTTTCTAAAATTATTTAGCATTGCAAAAGTTAATTTTAAATTGGCATTTTCAATTTTTTTAATTTCTTCTTGTACTAATTCTATTTTTATTAAAATTTCTTCAACATTTAAAATTCCAACTAATTCAAAATTTTCATTTACTAATATCTCTAATTCATCAAAAATAAAATTTTTAAAAATTTTTTCTTTTAAATATTCTGTTCTATATAAATGGTATTGTTCCTTAATTCTATAAACACAATATCTCTTTGCTTCATATTCTACCTCTGATAATTTTTCTAAAATGATATCACACTGTTCATCATCTTTTAATTGGTTATTTTTAGTATTAATTTCAAATAACTTTACATATTTATATTTTTCTTTTACTAAATTTTCTGTAACTTTATTCATTAATTAACACCTTACCTCCAGCTGCAACTTTAGAAGTCCCAGAAGAAATAATAGTTGTGTTATTATTTGAGATCAAAGTTGTATTTTCAGTAGATGTATTATTGATATTTTGAGCAATTATAGATTTTACTCCTTGTATCATTTCAGAATAATTTTTAGCACTATTACTTATATTCCCCGCACTCTCTGAAATACTGTCCGCACTTTCCGATATACTACTAGCAGTCTGTGAAATTGAACTTGCCGCACTTGTTGACAAACTATTAGTCGCAAGCACCATATTAAAGTCCGAATCCCCAACATGATAATTCCTGTTGGCCACATCAGTAAATCTACCATTTCCATCATTATTAACCGCTCCTAAAACTATTGCATGTGTCTCATTTCCATTCGGAAAATAGAGTGCCACTCTGTCATTTGCTTCTGGTGCTGGTGTAAATCCTGTATTACTTTGACTATATGGAGTTACATAAGGAAAATAACTCTTTCCAGCATATTTATCTTCAAAAGACTGCCCATTTTCTCCCAATTTTAGCAATCCTTCCGTTAAATCTAATGTCATTACAGCTATATCACTTGCTTTAACTCTTTCTTTTACGTTTGCATTTTGATTTTCAGCTTTTTCTATATACTTATTAAGTGGTTTTGCTCCAATTGTTCTGCCTTCAAGATTATCCGAACTTCCATCAGTCCTTCCATGATTACTCTTACTTTCATCTGTCCTTGCAATATGCACGGTTCTTGCTTCTATTACTGCTCCTCTTATCTTTTCATGCGGTATTGGATCTACAAAATAATCTGTCTGTTTTCCTAGCTTGTATTCGCACTTTAAGGTGTTTCCTTCATTGTATATTCTGCTTTCTATTACATAGTAGTCATTTTCCACTTCTTCGCCTGATACTCTGTTTCTAATTTTTAATTTTATTGGGGTTGATACTGAATACACTTCCGTTCCTTCTACCCTGTAATATGTTCTTTCCTCCTCCGTTTCCTTTCCAAAATATGAGTATGTCAAGTTTGGTGTCTGTGCTGGCATATTCTTGAAAAATCCTACTAAAACTTTGTTTGAGTTTGCCATCAATGGTTGTCCTGTATACGACGCTATTCTCTTTAAGTATTCCCAGTCTGTTTCATTATACTGGATTGTCATTCTTGGGACTTCTTTCATATCTTCCCCTACATTTACCAATGTTTCTCCATCATTATAATTTTTATTCACTTCCTGTGCTATATCTGTATACGTAAGTGTCGGATCCTGAAATGAACGGTATCTCGGTATTCTGTCAAGAAGTATGCTCTTTGAACTGCACACTAACTCAACTGCCAACGCTCCTGCCTTTGTTTCCTTTATCCTAAATTTACTTATCACTCCATTTAAGAATATTTTATCTGTAGCATTTCCTGCTTCGTCCGATATGTTGCTTCTTCCTGTAACTACTATTGTCTTGTCGCCTTTTTTATCTATCAGGGCATCGTATAAACTTAACTGATTTGGTGATGCCATATATTTTATTTTCCCAATTGTATGTTCCCCTATTCTTGAATCTATTTCAAGATTCATATCTCTCCAAAGTATCTGCTGTCCATCTATTTCTATCTTTATTCTTTCAGCTGAAAAAAATTCCACTGGCTTTTGATTATTTAAATTATTCTCCATTTTTACATCACTCCTTTTACAAATCAGTTTCTTTAATCATTTCTACTATAATTCTCCAAATATTTCTTCAAGAACTTTCAAAACATCTTCTTTTGAAATATATATCCTATCTCTTTCTCCTTCTAAAAGTTCCAAAAATCCTATTTTATTCGTTTCTATATACCGTTTCAATGTCTTAAAAATTTTAGGCTTTTCTGAAAGTGCTATCCCATCCACAAAATTTTCAAATTCCTGTCTATCAATTTCCTTTTTACGCCCCATTTTATCCAAATATTCAAACAATTCCCCAACAGCCTCATCACATGTTCTTCCTTTATTTCTCATATTTTCATCAATTTCTAAAATTTCTAGAAGCTCTAAAGTTCTTTTAGACACTGTTGTGATATTAAAAAGCTTAATTTCTTTATTGACTTCTATTTGTTCTAATATATCTTCATATTCATTATAAATATAATATCCTTCTATAAAAAATTCTAATTCTAATTCTGAAGTTACAGGAATTTCAAATAATTTTATCAATATTTCTTTAAATTTTTCAAACTTAATCCTACTGTTATCTAAGATCTCTTTAAAATTTATTTTTATTCTTTTATCATCTATGCTTTGAATTTTATATTCTATTGTTGTTGGAACACCCCAACCATAAATAATTTCTAAACTCTCTGATTCTAAAGTATTATCTCTTATTTTTTTTATTTTATCAAATTTAAAAAGATACTGTAAAATACTTTCTTCTTCTATTTCAGCTTCTAAATTTTCTAGTTTTAAACCTTCTTTCGCTTTTGTTAATATTGTATTTACTTCCAAAGCTTTAGATGGATATTTTCTAAAATAATCGAAAGTTTTCTTATCTAATTTATTTATTAAATCTTTTTTATTTGTAATTACAAAAGTATCATTTTCATATTCTATTTTTAAAGGAGTAAACTCTTTTGACACTTCATTATAAAAATGTCTTTTAAAGCTTATATCACTACTTATTTCTTGATAATCAGTCTTATTTGTTATTTTATAATATGTTATTTCATTTTCTTTGTTTTTTTTTATTTCATATAACATCTCTTCATTTTTTAAAGTTTTTTTTATTTTACCATCATATTGTATAATCTTTGATTTACTTTGATATAAATTTTTCATATTCTCTTCTTTCCATAAATATTTAAAATTTTTAAAATAAAATATTTATTTTATTTTTTCTATTATTCTTCGGCTAGTTCCAAATCTTCTGTTTAAATATTCAATTTTTAAATCCGCCACACTTTTAGCTGTATCTACTGGACTTAATGTCATACTTATTGGATTAGTTATTACATCAGATATTAACTCCTGAGTTTCTTTCAATTTTGCATAATTAAAATCTTTAACTGTTGCACTATTAATAAGAAAACTTCTTTGATTTTCCAAATTTATCAATCCTTGGTTACTTATGTTAAGCTTATTTATTTTTGCTTGCTTATTTGGTCTAGAAAGATATTCTTTAAATTTATCTGCTCTTTTAGGACTAAGCCTAAGCATAGTTTTAACAGCATTTTCATTTTTGGATACATCTATTGTTTGACTTGAAATATCATATGCATTATTTATAAGTTCTCTAGCATTTATATTTGTTGGCTGATTTACAATATAATCATCAAAACTAAAATTCTTAACTTTTTTTAAAACTACATAACTACTTCCAGCCATTCCCTTAACTCCTTCAAATATTTCATAACCATCATAAAGTATTGCAAATCCTTTTGCTGTATCTTCTGGTATACCAACAACTTCTGTTTGAAATCTAACTAATATATCTTCACCTGTTGTTAATTGTTCGTAACTTCTAACTCCATCAAACATATTTCTTGCACCATCTAAAACTAATAATCCATTTCCTGTAAAAATTCCTCCGCCTACTTCCACTAATCCAATTACAAATTGAAATCTTGATACAAATATTAGAATTTTCTTTCTTCTATTTGCATTAAGTCCTACATCAGTAAGTGCTTTTTCAACCCAGGCATATTGAATATCCGCATTTTGCCCATTGTTTAAAACTGTTATTCTAGCTCCAGGATATTTTTTACAAGTTAAAACAGAATCTTTAGTTAGGGCTTCAAACCCGTTCATTAAAACTAATTGAGATACATTTGTCCACTCATTAGCAAAAGCCTTTATAGCACATTTTCTACCTTCTTGACATTCCAATTCAGGATTTGGATCAAAATTATCGGCATGTACACAAAAAGTTGTTCCCGCAGCATTCCCTCCCATCAAAAATGTTCCTGCCATATAATCTGGAACATTAAATCTAATAAATTTTTCGTATTTTCTCTCAATAGTATACGGATTATCTTGTGCACCTATATTTGAAAATTTACAGTGAGAACAAATTAAATTTGCTCCATCACATACCATTGT
The DNA here is from genome assembly GCF_000023905.1 of Leptotrichia buccalis C-1013-b. Lineage (NCBI taxonomy): Bacteria > Fusobacteriati > Fusobacteriota > Fusobacteriia > Fusobacteriales > Leptotrichiaceae > Leptotrichia > Leptotrichia buccalis. Next base: position 1,020,233 of record NC_013192.1, read on the forward strand.
ATCTGCATCTTGATTAGAAAGATATCTATAACCTTTTTCTTGTTCTTCTTTTTTTAATTGCTCTTTTGATTTAAATTCATCAGGAAATCTTACGAGTCCTTTATGTCTATGAGCTACTCTTCTATACTGTCGTGCAAGCCTTTTTTCTATTTCTATTTCTTCATTCATTATTTTTCCTTTCTAAAATTGCTTATCGTTCTCTAAATTTTTCAATAATTCCTTTGCAGGTTCATTCCCTAAATTTATTGCTTTCTTATAATATTCTCGTGCTTCTTTAAAATTTTCCTGACGTTCATATACAAGCCCTAATAGCTCTAAAGAATCTGCTTTTTCTTCATTATTTGGTGCAAGTTTAACTGCCATCAAAAAATATTTTTTTGCCTCATCATATTTTTTTTCTTGTCCATATTTTGTTCCTAAAATAAAGATAGAAGTATAATTCCCTTTTTCAGAGCCTTTTTTATACACTTCCATCGATTCTTCCCTTTTTCCTAAATCTTCCAGCAAACTTCCCCATCCTACATAGCCATCATAATCTCCTTCTTCTATCATCTGTCTAAATATTTTTATTGCTTCATCGTATTTTTTTTCTTCACGCAGTACTTGGGCTTTGTAATATTTTAGACTTTTTATTTTTCCAAATTCTCTTAATATTTTTTTTGTTTCTTCATCATTACCACGTTTCACATACAAGTTTACTACATTGTTTTCAGAACTCTTATCTCCATTTTTAGCTGCTATCATATAATATTCTATAGCTTCTTGTATCTTTCCATTTGTTTCATAGTAATAAGCTAAATTATAAGTTATATCATTTATTCCTTTTTCTGCAGCTATTTTTGCCCATTTTTCAAAATTTCTATAATCTTTCTTCTTTAAATAATAGTCTGTTAAATATTTTAATGATTCAGGCTTATAATTTACCACTTTTTCAAAATATATTATAGCTACTTCAGGATTATTTCCATAATATATCTTTGCTGTGTAAAACATATCACTTATATCCTTAGCTGTAGGATTTTTCCCTATTTTTTCAATATGTTCCTTTGCCATTTGTATTTGATTTTCTTTTTGATTACAATTAAACACCGTGAAAATTATCAATACAATTAATAATAATTTTTTCATTCATTATCTCCTTTTCTTTATCCTTTACTTCAACTTTTTCTATTAATTCTAAAGTGTTATCCATTTTTAGTTTCTTCATAGGTATTCTTAATTTTCTTATTTTCATAATAAATTTTTTAATTATATGAAAATGAAAACAAATTAAGATTAGCTCCACCACATACCATTGTATCAGCCTCTTCTTTTGTTAATGATTTAATCCCTGTCCTTTTTTCTTCTTCTTTTTGTTTAAATTGTTCAGCTGTTAAAAAAATATCTGATTTTTCAGGTATTCTTAAATGTCTTACTTTTTTTAATTGCATTTCATATGTTTTATCATTAAGCCCTGTTTCTTCGTCTATTATTTCCATAATTTAATTCCCCTTTCTTATTTATTTTCTATATCCTGTAATCTTCTAAACGAAACTTCATTATCTCCTAAATCAATGGCTTTTTGATACCATTTCTTTGCTTCTTCATAATTCCCTTCCATTTCATAACAATATCCTATTGCGGAAGTAGCTACTTTTTCACTTCGCTTAGCGCCTATTAAATAATATTTTCTACATTCTTTATAGTTTTTTTCTTGTATATAAAGATTTCCCAGAAAATATGCAGAATCAATATTTCCTTTCTCCACTCCTTTTTTATAAATATTTATAGCTTCATCTTTTTTATTTAATTTTTCTAATAATAATCCCCAACCCATATAACCATCTGAATATCCTTGTTTTATCATTTGTTTATATATTTCAAAACTTTTTTCATATTCTTTTTTCATATTAAAATAACTTGCCTTTCGTAACATTAAATTACTTTCATCTCCCTTTTCTCCTAATTTTTTTAATATTTTTTTAGTTTTTTCATCATTTCCTTTTTCAACATATAAAAATATTAAATTATTTTTGGAATCAATATCTCCATTTTTAGCCGCTATCAAATAATATTTTGTTGCATTTTCTATATCACCTTTTTGTTCATAATAATATGCAAAATTATGTGTTGCTGGACTTATTCCTCTATCCGCCGCATATTTTGCCCATTTTTCATAATTTGCATAATCTTTTTTATTATAATAATATTCTGCAAGATAATTCGAGGCTTCTGGCTTATCCTTTACTATTCTTTCAAAGTAAAGCATTGCCATCTCGGGATTGCTTCCATAATAAATTCTTCCATTATCATACATCTCGTTTATATCTCTTGTTGTAGGATTTTTCCCTATTTTTTCAATATGTTCCTTTGCCATTTGTATTTGATTTTCTTTTTGACTACAATTAAACACTGTGAAAATTATCAATACAATTAATAATAATTTCTTCATTCTCTATCTACTCCCTTTTTTTACCTTTTATTTCAACTTTTTTTGTTAATTCTAAATCATTATCCATTTTTAATATTGTTTTTTCGTAGACATTCTTAATTTTCTTGTTTTCATAATAAATTTTTAAATTATATGAAAATAAAAACAAATTAAGTTTAGCTTCATCACATACCATTGTATCAGCCTCTTCTTTTGCTAATGATTTAAGCCCTGTTCTTTTTTCTTCTTCTCTTCTTTGTACTTCCTTATAAGTTGAAAAAATATCTGGCATTTCTGGTCTTTTCAAATGTCTTACTTTTTTTAGTTATGCTTCTATTGTTAAGGATGTAACACCTGTTTTCTCATCTACTATTTCCATTAATTATTCACTCCTAATCTTTTTGATATTTTAGTTTTTCTTCCATTTCTTCTATTTTATATTTTTGGCTTTCTAATCCATTATTAACAGCTTTTTTATACCATTCTTTAGCTTGTTTATAATCTCCTGTTTGTTCCTTACACCAAGCAATGGCTCCCATACTATATTGATTGTAGTGCTTATCATTTTTTTCTAAAACCATAAAATAATACTTTTCTGCTTCTTTATAATTTTTTTCTCTAACATATATATTACCTAAAAGACACATAGAGTGGATATTTCCTTTCTCAATCCCCTTTTTATAAATATTTATAGCTTCATCTCTTTTTCCCATATCATTTAATAAAAGTCCCCATCCCATATAACCATCTGAATACCCTTTTTCTATCATTTTTTTATAAATTTCAATACTCTTATTGTATTCTTTTCTTCTTTTATAATGAGAGGCTTTTCGTAACATTAATTCATTTTCCGTTCCTTCTTCGCCTAATTCTGCTAAAATTTTTTTAGTTTCTTCATCATTTCCTCTTTCAATATACAAAAGTATCACATCATTTTTCGAGTCCTTATCTCCATTTTTAGCCGCTATCAAATAATATTTTGTTGCGTTCTCTATATCACCTTTTTGTTCATAATAATATGCAAAATTATGTGTTGCTGGACTTATTCCTCTATCCGCCGCATATTTTGCCCATTTTTCATAATTTGCATAATCTTTTTTATTATAATAATATTCTGCAAGATAATTCGAGGCTTCTGGCTTATCCTTTACTACTCTTTCAAAATAAAGCATTGCCATCTCGGGATTGCTTCCATAATAAATTTTTCCATTATCATACATCTCGTTTATATCTCTTGTTGTAGGATTTTTCCCTATTTTCTCAATATGTTCCTTTGCCATTTGTATTTGATTTTCTTTTTGACTACAATTAAACACTGTGAAAATTATCAATACAATTAATAATAATTTCTTCATTCGTTATCTACTCCCTTTTTTTACCTTTTACTTCAACTTTTTCTGTTAATTCTAAATCATTATCCATTTTTAATATTGTTTTTTCGTAGACATTCTTAATTTTCTTGTTTTCATAATAAATTTTTAAATTATATGAAAATGAAGACAAATTAAGTTTAGCTCCATCACATACCATTGTATCAGCCTCTTCTTTTGTTAATATTTTCATTCCTGTTTTTTTTCTAATTCTTTTTGTATTCTTTCTTGAGATGTCATTAAAATATCTGGTTTTTTAGGTGTTCTTAAGTGTCTCACTTTTTTAGTTGCTTTCATATGTCTTATCATTAAACCCTGTCTCTTCATTTATTATTTCCATAATTTAATACCCTTCTTACTTATTTCCTATGTCTTGTAATCTTTCGGACGCAAATTCCTTTTCACCTAAATCAACAGCTTTTTTATACCATTTCTTTGCTTCTTCATAATTCCCTTCCATTTCATAACAATATCCTACTGCAGAAGTGGCTCTTTCATCTTTTTTCTTTTTTTCTAATCTTATTAAATAATGTTTTCTTGCTTCTTTATAATTTTTTTCTATAAGATATTTTGCTCCTAGTTCAAAAGCTGCTATTGAACTGCCGTTGTTCATTGCTTTTTCTAGTATTTTTTTCCCTTCTTCTTTCTTACCTAAATTTTCATAAAATAAAACTCCTTTTTCTGTGTAGCCTTCCACTTCCCCTTTTTTTATAAGATTATCGTAAATTTCTAAACTCTTATCATATCTTTCTTTTGTCTTAAAAAAAGAAGCTTTTCTAATTAAAAAATCATTTTCAGTATCTTTTTCGCCTAATTCTTTCAAAATTTTCTTAGTTTCTTTATCATTTCCTCTTTCAAAATATAAAAGTTGTAAATCGTTCCGTGAATCTTTATCTCCATTTTTAGCCGCTATCAAATAATATTTTGTTGCATTTTCTATATCACCTTTTTGTTCATAATAATATGCAAAATTATGTGTTGCTGGACTTATTCCTCTATCCGCCGCATATTTTGCCCATTTTTCATAATTTGCATAATCTTTTTTATTATAATAATATTCTGCAAGATAATTCGAGGCTTCTGGCTTATCCTTTACTATTCTTTCAAAGTAAAGCATTGCCATCTCGGGATTGCTTCCATAATAAATTCTTCCATTATCATACATCTCGTTTATATCTCTTGTTGTAGGATTTTTCCCTATTTTCTCAATATGTTCCTTTGCCATTTGTATTTGATTTTCTTTTTGACTACAATTAAACACTGTGAAAATTATCAATACAATTAATAATAATTTCTTCATTCGTTATCTACTCCTTTTCTTTACCCTTTACTTTAACTTTCTCTGTTAATTCTAAATCATTATCCATTTTTAATATTGTTTTTTCGTAGACATTCTTAATTTTCTTGTTTTCATAATGAATTTTTAAATTATATGAAAATGTATAATCCTTTATTTCTTTTTTAAAAAATTTACTCAACTTTTCTTTGAAATACGAATTACTAATTCTATCAGTATCAATTTTTCCATATATTTCGACATAATTTTCTTTTATTTTTTCAAAAAGTTTAACTGGTATAGCTACATCTTCTAAAAAATCTACTATATAAAATCCTTTTTCTTTAATAGAGAACTCAAAATTTCTGTAATATGGGGAGCAAAATAAACATTTAATAAATTTATTATCATTTATAGAATTAAAAAGCAGCTGTTCATCTTGTATTACTATTTTATATTTCTCAATATTTTGTAAAATTTTTGTATATCTATTATCTTGGTTTTGTTGCATATAAAAAGTTTGAATCATACTTGCCTTTCTTTTTAATTCATCAATATTTAAAATTTTACAAAAGTAACTTTTCTTATCCAGATATATTTCAAGCATTGAAAAAATATCAAAAGAAATTTTTTCCATCTCATTTACTTTTTTTCCATTTGTAATAATTTCTATATCTTTTTCTATTAATTTAAAAAATTCATAATCTTTTTCTAAATTATCATCATTTCTATCAAGATTTTCCAACTGAATATTTGATGTGTAACTGGTTAAATAAGATTTCATATTATAAAAATCCATTATTTCTCTTTCAAATAAAAATTCATATCCATTTAAATAAATAGTATTTTCCAAAATATTTCCTCCACTTATCCATTAATTAATACATTACTTCCACCATTTACTACTGAAAAACCACTAGAATTAATTGCTGTATCTCCATTTGACTGTATATTTGTATTTCCTTGAGATACTTGTAAAATTTCATTAGCTATTAGAGTTTTACTTCCTTCCACAATTTCAGAATAATTTTTAGCACTATTACTTATATTCCCAGCACTCTCTGAAATACTGTCCGCACTTTCAGATATACTGCTAGCAGTCTGTGAAATTGAACTTGCCACACTTGTTGACAAACTGTTAGTCGCAAGCACCATATTAAAGTCCGAATCTCCCACGTGATAATTTCTATTAGCTACATCAGTAAATCTTCCATTTCCATCATTATTCAAAGCCCCTATTACAAAAGTCTTTGTTTCATTCCCATTGGGAAAATAAAGTGCTACTCTGTCATTTACTTCTGGTGCTGGTGTAAATCCTGTATTTGTCTGACTATATGGAGTTACATATGGAAAATAACTTTTCCCAGCATACTTATCCTCAAAGGATTGCCCATTTTCTCCCAAATCCATAAGCCCTTCTGTTAAATTTAATGTCATAACTGCAATATCTTTTGTCTTGACTTTTTCTTTTGTATTTTCATTCTGATTATTTTCAGTTTTCTCTATATATTTATTAAGTGGTTTTGCTCCAATCTTTCTTCCCTCAAGATTATCCGAACTTCTATCACTTCTTCCGTGATTGCTCTTGCTTTCATCTGTTCTTGCAATATGCACTGTTCTTGCTTCTATTACTGCTCCTCTTATCTTTTCATGCGGTATTGGATCTACAAAGTAGTCTGTCTGTTTTCCAAGTATATATTCACATTTTAATGTGTTTCCCTCATTATAAATTTTATTTTCAAGAACATAGTAATCGTTTTCTACTTCTTCTCCTGACACTCTGTTTCTAGTCTTTAATTTTATTGGTGTCGCTACTGGATAAACTTCTGTCCCTGTTATTTTAAAATATGTTCTCTCTTCTTTTGTTCTTTTCCCAAATTGAGAATACTTTAAGTTCGGCGTCTGTGCTGGCATATTCTTAAAAAATCCTACAAATACCTTATCTGAGTATGCCATTACTGGCTGTCCTGTATATGAAGCCAATCTTTTTAAATATTCCCAGTCTGTTTCATTATACTGGATTGTCATTCTTGGTACTGCCTGCATATCTTCACCAACATTTACAATTTTTCCATCATTTGTACCGTAATTTCCATTTATTTCCTCCGCTATCGCTGAATAAGTTAATGTTGGATCTTGAAATGAACGGTATCTCGGTATTCTATCCAAAAGAATACTTTTTGAAATTGCTGTAATTTCTACTGTCAAGGCTCCTGCTGTAGTTTCATTTATTTGAAGCTCTTTTATTACTCCATTTAGAAATATTTTTTCTGTTGAATTTCCAGTATTATCAGCAATATTACTTCTTCCCAGTATTTTTATCTCCTTATCCCCTCTTCTGTCTATCAAGGCATCGTATAAACTTAACTGGTTTACTGAACCAATATACTTTATTTTCCCAATCGTATGTTCCCCTATCCTTGAATCAATTTCCAGTTTCATATCTCTCCAAAGTATCTGCTGTCCATCTATTTCTATTTTTATTCTTTCTGCCGAAAAAAACTCCACTGGCTTTTGATTATTTAAATTATTCTCCATTTTTAACCTACTTCCTTGAACAAATCATTATTTCAACAATATTTTTGTTGTTGCTAAATATATTATATCTCCACTTTCAACTTTTACAGGCACATTTCTTTTTAATTTTATTTTTCTTCTGTCATCTTTCTTTTCTATTCCGCTTCCATTTTGTGAACCTAAATCTTCATAGTACCAAACTCCGTTTACTCTGTTCAACATTCCATGAGCCCTGCTTACCAAATTTGAATATACTCCTTCACTCACGTCTATATCCACCTTGTTTCTAGGTGTTCTTTTCCCTATCAGCAATGAAGATGCTCTTCCAATCTTCCATACTTTAATATCATAATCATCTGAATTTTTTAAAATTATATTTTCAATTTGATTCTTTTCGACTTCCTCTATTTCTTTTACTTTATCCAAAAATACATGATGTTCTCTTTCACGCTCATTCTTTATTTCCTTTATCTCATCATTAACTTCCACTCTTTCTTTAAATCTTTCGACTATAAGAAGATACAATGTTAGTGCTATAAATATAAAAATTGCAATATATAGACTTTTCACAGAATATCCAGCCATATGAATATATACAAAAGTAAAAAATAGTATAATCAGAATTATTATATTTTTTAAATTAAAAAAATTATACTGTCTTTCCCCTCTGGCAGCCATTTGTCTTTTTTCATATTTTCTAATCCCTTTGTCTACTGACATCGAAGTTGGTTTTTCGCTATCTCTCTTGGAAGATACAGATTTTTTTCTTAAACTTTCAACTCTGTACAGGCTTCCTCTTCCAGAAAATACATTAAAAAATCTACTTCTTATTCTACTTAAAAAACTTCTTATTCTCCAAAGCATTTTATTATTTCCTTTCTTTCTAAAATCAAACCTAAATTCTAATTTTATTTTTTATTTTAAAGTTTTTATTTACGATTATCTTATTTATTCTTTTTAGGTTTAAAAAAGTTTTCAAAACTTTGTTCCATACTTTTTTTATGTTCCCTCATTTTATCTTTGTCAGAACTGCTCATATTATTGACATCAAAAGCACTTTCAAACATATTCTTTATATCATTTGGATTTGCTGAAAAATTACGGAAAAATGCCTCAGCCCCCCTTTTAGCTGATTCACTATTCTGTTCAGCCCTGCTTGATTTTTTCCCATCAAATCTCTGGCTGTTATTACTATTCCTCTTATTCTTCCTTTTCTCATCATATTCTTTTCTTTTATTCTCATCCCCAAGTATCTCATACGCTTCACTAACCGTCTTAAACATTTCTTCAGCCTTTTTATCATTAGGATTCCTGTCTGGATGATATTTCATGGCTAATTTTCTGTATTTGGCTTTTATCTCTTTGGCATCAGCGTCTTCTGAAACACCTAGTATTTTATAATAATTTATCATAATAAAAACTCCACTCCCTTGTCTTAGTTAAAAAATATAGTTTTTTTATATTTATCTAATATAAAAATCATCTGTCTCTTTTTTTGTAAAATTCATTTAGTTTTAAAAAAATTTATAATCAATAATCTCTTATTAATCATATGTTAATAATAAGTTTGTTATTTTTAATATTTTTTATTATTCTTATTTTATTTTAAAGTTTTCTTTACTTCCTACCATTTTATATATCGTTTTACATGTATAATAGCAGTGATAATATGGATTTGATGAATTTTCTCTAGTAGTCAAAAATTTTTTTCCTCTTTCATAACATATTCCATTTATAAATTTTAATAAATTTCTTCTAGAATAATACATATCCACAACAATATTTGCTGGATCTGCAAATACATCTACACCTATGTCTGCTTTCTTAGTATGTCTTGAAATATTAGAAGAATATTCTTTAAGAATATTAAGATATTTTTTGGTTTCTTCTGGTAATTTTTCAAATACTCTCAAATTAGTTTCTGCTGTTATATACAAATCCATATGAATTAATATCTCTATAGCTATAGAGTGACTTGTTTTAAAGAAATTTCTTCCGCCTAAGTTATTCCGTTTTTTCTCTATTTTATGTATAGCTGTTAATTGATAAGCCATATCTTCAAGAACCATAAATTCTTCTAAATAACAAAGCTCCAACATATCTAAACTATTAATTTTAATACCTAAACTATTTTTCCTAAAATTCACTAATAAAAAATAATATCTCCCATTAAATGTCTCCCATTAATTGAATATCGAATTTTTCTATCTACTCCCATTATTCTTACCTCTTTTTAATTTATTAAAATTCATTACCTTTTAACATTTTTACATACATGTTTACCAAAACAAAACCAAGACTTTCTGATACTTGTAAATTTTTACTTACATAAATTTGTTTTAATTCATTATTTTTTAAATCATATATTTTTAATGCTTCGTAATAACCATTTTTACTTGTAAAATATATTTTTATAAATTTTTTTTCTTTATCTTGTAATTTTACAAATTCTTTTATTCTATTTGCTAATAAATCCATACTTTCATTATCAATAGAATTTTTAATTTGAACATTAATAATTTCATCTAAATCTTTTAAACTCCCTTCATTTTCATAATAAGAACTATAAGAATTTATTGCATCTTTTTCAATTATCTCTACTTCATTAACCATTGGCATTTTTTCTATTATTTTTCTTAACTCCTTATTATTCTTTGTATAAATAATATCTGTGCTATATACAATTTTTCTTGGTTCCATATAAAAATTTGTTAAAAAATATAAAAATAATTTCCCACAAAAAAAACTCAATATTAATAAAAATATTTTCCTAAAATCTTTTATTTTTATAAAAGGTTTTAAAATGATTAAAAACTTGAATAAAGTTAATATTATCAAAGCAATTAAAATATACGTATTAAATTTTTTATTCCAATCCCTAAAACTTGAATAAGTTACTAGAAAACAAGTAAATCCAAGTATAAAAACTACAAAATATTCATTGAATTTTTCTTTTCTAGTAAAAATTTTAATAAAAAATATAAAAGATAAAATTAAATTTATTAATAACCAAAATCCTGTTAAAATATTTGAATAACCATTAAAAAGTAATTGTATATTTCTAATTAAGGTAATTATATACAACATATTATATATATTTTTTTTCATTATTCTCACCCTATTTTAAATTTATTCCATCCTCATTAAATCCTGTTTGTTTCAAAATCAAAAGAAATTGTCCTTCCCCAGTAGAAACTCTAAAATCCTGATCAAAACTTTCCACATACATTTTAGGAAAATACAATTCAAACGTCTTTCCTCCCCCTAAATCTGTTTGCACCATTACATCCCTAGTTGATTTTTCATCTCCATAAGTCATTGCCCACATTGACAGCTCTTTTACATTTTCTTTATTTTGATCATACAAATTGCTTTCTCCAAAATTTCCGAGTCCTCCAAACATTCCTTTCAGGCTGTTTCCTATTCCATTTGTAAATGAATTTGTCATTGGCAGCGTTGAGCTTACTCCTAATACTTGTGAAACAAGTTTGCTTTTACTGCTTTCTTTTGCTTTTTTAGCGACTGATTCAGTAATTCCGCTTGATGATAAGAGGTTACTGCTTAATGAAGCTTCTGGAAGTTCTTCTCCTGCTTCATTATCTTTGTCAAATAAATGTTTTACACTTTTATATTGGTTAAATAATGTTCCCATGCCAAGTGTTCCCATTATTCCACTGACTATCCCTTCGCCTTCATCTTCGGGACTATTGTTTTCTGAAGCTGTGGGAAACAATCTTCCTACAATTCTTAATGTTACTTGGCTTTGAGAAGCACTCATTGTTTCACCATATATTGGGTTTGTGCTGTAAGATACTTCCAGTATTTCATCACTTGAAAGAATCACTCCGCCTTGCTGTGTCAGTCCTCCCATTGCACTTGAAATTGGATTTTTATTTTCTCCGCTTGATACAAAGTTCATTGCTACATTTGGAACTGAAACGTTACCTAAACCTCCAAACGGATTATTTGATGTATTGTTATTTCCTCCAGCTATACTTACTCTAAATTTCATAATTTTTCCTCCTGTTTATTTCTTTTATTTAAATTTTTATTCTACTATTATTTTTCTAGGTATTATTCGTTTTTTCTCAACTTTTTTTCTTTCTGTTCCTAAATTATCTAATATTGTCAATAAATGTCTAAACATTTGTTCATTTGTATAATTTTCATTTGTCAAATTAAGTTTTGCATTTATATATGAAGTTATAACATCTCGTTCTATAAACATCCTGCTGTAGACAAGTTACATAGAAATTTATATCAAAAATATCAAGATTTTCCTTTTTTGAAACTTCCTTTCCCCATAGTTTTAATACATGTGGATGAAAAGTTCCCCATTTATGTGCTGAAGAATATTTTGTATTTATAATTTCCATCAAGTTAAAATCTCTTCTCAAATCCCTGAAATTTTGATAATCATTTCTCAATTCAGCCCCTTCTCTTGTGATAAACCTTGTTATCTCAATTTCATCTTCATTAACATTTTCCCCAAGTTCCAGCACAAAACGTCCTTCCCTTATATAATATTTTCTTTCTTCTATATCTGACATTAATTTAAGTTTTAATATATATCGTTCTTCTTGTTTTGGCATATCAAATATATAATCTTCCTTCATCCAAAAAAGTTCCCCGTTGCATTTTGCCATTCCTTTTGTAATTGTCACTATTCTCTCGCTATAATTGGGTATCAAGTCGAACCCTTTTATTATTCCATTACTTTTGTCAGAATACATCAAGCTCAACACTTCAAGCGGGTTATCCCTTAATAAATCTAAATCTTCCTTTTCCAGCACATTTCCTTTTTTAAAAACTGGATATTTATTTATAAACATTATTTTTGTAATTTCCTCCTATAAAAATAAAAGGAGATAGACGGGATTGTCTACCTCCTTGTGTTACATTATGCTTCCTGAGCAGCATATCCACCTTCAATTGCAACTTCCTTAACTTTCTCTTTTTTCTGTTTGATTTTCAATGAGAATGTTCCAGTCCCTGCCTGATTTCCATAGGCCTCTTCGTAATCAACAACAAACGCATTTGCCATATCAATTTTTCTTACCATTTGTCCTGCGGATATTACCTCTAATGATACAGTTCTATATGCATCACTAGATTCAGCAGGTACTAATGACCATTGAGCAACCTTTCTTGTATCATCTTCGGCATCTCCATTTGCAGCTGCCTAAATTTTTCCTTTAATTTCAATGATAATATTTATTCCCAAATCAGTTGCTCTTGCGTTTGAATCATCAGGTGATTCTGAAAGAAATTTAACATCCAAGGTGCTTTCCTTTTCTAACAAAATTTCTTCTCCTTGTCCTTTTACGTCCTAAATTGCAAATTTTTGAAATTTGATTTTAATTTCTAACTTTTATTTACTGACAACCTTCACACTTTTACCATAAAACGCTATGCCAAGTTTCAAAATATTTTTTATTCCTCTAGCCTTCAACCTTGTATCGTATTTTTTCTCATCTATTTGCTTCAAAGCCTCTTCTGCCTTTGCTCTCATTCCTTTTTCAGTTTTTGAAATTTTAAATTCCATAAGAAAAGCCTTCTCATTGCTTTTTACTGGTATCATCGCCAAATCATACCTTCCATATCCACTCTCATTATTTGAAATAATTTCATATTTTCCCATCAAAAAACCAACAAGCCCTATCATAAATACCTGATAAATTTTCTCCATTTCACTATCCAAGTCAAAATGGCTTAACATATTTATCATTATTTCACCTAATGTTTTCTCAAATTTTTTAATATCTCCATTTTCAAGTGCTTTTATCAAAATACTTGTCTTTACTTCCGTTCCAAAAAATCTATTCAAAAATAAATTTCCAAAATAGCTTCTTATTTCCCTGTTTGGTATTTTCAGATTATAAGTATTTTGGAACTCCGTTCTTTCTGGCTGTTCTTCAGCTTTTGTCAAATATCCGCTATATAAAAATAACTGCCATATTTCATCATCCCTGCTCAAAATACTTTTTATTGTAGTCCCATCCGAAATATATTTTTCAATACTCTCTCCATCAGTAAATTTTTTTAAATCAGCATAAACACTTTCTCCAGCGTAATCAAGCATATTTTCTAAAAACGTATTTCCAGAAATATTTGCCCAATATGCTTTTATCTCTTGATTATCAATAAAATTTACAATAGACCAAGGATTGTATACTTTATTGTCTCCAAAAATATATCCGTTATACCAAGTTCTGACTTCTTCCATTTTATATTCCATCTCAAAGCAATCAAGCATTTCAACCACTTCATTTTCAAGAAGCCCAAAATACTCAGCATACCTTTTGCTTAATACCGTATCCACTTTCAAATTATTTAATCCTGAAAAAATTCCTTCCTTTATTATTCTTGTTATCCCGGTCAAAATTCCATATTTCAAGGAATCATTTGTTTTTAATGCGGAACTATAAAACACTTGAAAAAAGTTTATTGCTTCATTATAATATCCGTTATTAAAAGCATTTATTATCGGTGCATCATATTCATCTATCAAAATTATTACTTTTTTACTGTAATATTTATTTAAATATTTTGACAAATCCAAAAGAGAAGTTTTAAAATTTTTTTCGTTACCTGTCATTTCCCAAATTTTATCAAATTGTCTTTTTTCAACGAAATTTAATTTTTCTCTTAAAAATTCATATTCATTAAAAACTTTATACATAATATCCTTAAGACTTTCAAGACATTCTTCCCAACTATTCTCCTTCAAATCCTTTAACGAAATAAATATAACTGGATATTTCCCTTGTTCACTCATATATTTACTATCAGATATTTTTAAATTTTCAAAAAGTTTTCTATTTTCTTCTTTGTTCTCAACATCAAAAAAATATTTAAGCATTGACATATTAAGCGTTTTTCCAAATCTTCTTGGCCTTGTAAATAATATTACTTTTGCTTTATTTGCTAATATTTCATCTATCAAGAATGTTTTGTCAACATAATAATACCCTTCTTCCCTTAATTCTTTATAATTTTCAATTCCTACAGGAATTGCCTTTTTATTCATAAAACCACCTCCCTAACAAATATAAAATTCATCTAAAAATAGAAATAATACAATTATATTGTAATATAGTATACATCAAAAAAAAGAAAAGAGCAACACCTAAAAAATTAATCATTTTTCTCTGTTACTCTCACTCTAAAAACACAAACTTAAATTCTTTTAATTATTTATCAATATTTTACATTATTTCTCAAAATCATCATTATCCAAATCCTGAATATCCTCTTTTTCCTTAATCTCTTCCTTCTCTTTCATTCCCTCCTCTATCAATTTATTAACCTCGCTTAATCTTTCAATCTTTTCTAATAGTAAATCTGCTTTTTCAAAAGGCTTATTAACTTCTTCTTTTGCATTAGAAAATTCTTCCCTGTAATTTTCAAGCCTTGCCTTTTCTTTTTCCAGTTTTTCAGGAATTTTATCTAACAAATTATCCATTCTCGTTATATTTCCAATTGAATCTTTCCCAAAATCAGTATAATATTTTTCTTTGTTTTCCAATACACATTTATATTTTTTCTCATAGAAGTCAAAATTTGAAGACAGTTTAAATCCTCTATAATTTCCAATAATTTGAGGCTCATCAGATATTCCAGTACCCTTTATAGCTTTTAAAAGCTCTTCTCCAGCTTCTTTTTTATCATAAATTTTGGTTCCGTTAATTTCAATAGATGTAAATTTATCCTCATTATTTGATTTTGGCTCTATTTTAGAAATATCTTCCTTCACATTTTCAATATATTTTTCCATTTTACTAATTTTTACAGGATATTCCTTTGTTATTTTATCCTCAAGACGATATAAGTTTGACTTGTAATTGGCTTCGAGCATTCTTAACTTATTTACTTCCATATCTAAATCCATTTTTTCCTTAATTAAAGGATTTCCAGTTGCAAGTGCCTTTATTTCAGCATAGTTTAAAGAGCTTTCATCAACATCTTCTGCTACTCTGACTGGAGTTTTTGAAGTCATAATTTGGCTTATAAACTTTTGTTTATTCTCAATAGTTTGCCATAAGTAAGCATCAAATGTATTCTCGGTAACATATCTATAAATCTCCACTTTCTTATTTTCATTCCCCTGTCTGACTATCCTTCCTGCCCGTTGTTCCAAATCTGAAGGACGCCACGGAACATCTAAGTCGTGAAGTGCAATTAATTTTGTCTGTACATTTGTTCCTGCTCCCATTTTTTGTGTTGAACCTAATAGTATTCTTACATCTCCTGTTCTTACTTTTGCAAAAAGTTCATCCTTTTGCTTTTCAGAATTTGCATTATGAATAAATGCTATTTCTTCGTCAGGAATACCTTTATTAATCAACTTTTCCTTTAAATCTTCATAAATATTAAAACTTCCATCGTTTTTGGGAGTAGACATATCAGAAAATACAAGCTGTGCAGATTTTTTCCCAACGCTTTCTTTCCATATATTGTAAATATTTTCTACGCAGGCATTTACTTTGCTATTTTCATCATCAGGAAGCATTTCATTTACAAGCCTCTGATCTAGTGCAAGTTTTTTACCGTCATTTGTAATTTTTAACATATTGTCTTCTGTTGGTTCTACGTTTCTGTTTCTTACTTCTTCTGCTCTTTCTGAAAGACTTTCTAATATTAATTTCTGTTCCTCTGTTGGTTTAGTCAATACTTTTTTATACTCTACTTCAGGTGTTGGCAAATTTAGCATATCAGCAGTTTGTATATCTGCAAACTGTTTGACATTGTTCATAAGTTCAGGAAGATTATAGAATTTTGCAAATCTTGTTTTAGTTCTGTAGCCGTTTCCTTCAGGAGATAATTCAATAGCTGTAACTGTTTCCCCAAATGTGCTTGCCCAGGAATCAAAATTTTGATGTCCTTGTTTTTTGAGTTCATCATACTGTAAATATCTTTGCATTGTATAAAGTTCCGACATAGTATTGGAAACTGGTGTACCTGTTGCAAATACGACTCCTTTTCCATTTGTTATCTCATCCATATATCTACATTTCATAAACATATCCGATGATTTTAATGCTTCAGTTTGTCCTATTCCTGCCACATTTCTCATTTTAGTGTATAAAAACAAATTTTTAAATGAATGCGCCTCATCTACATACAGCTTATCAACTCCTAATTCTTCAAATGTAACGACATTATCCTTTTTAAAATCATCATTTAATTTTTTTAGTCTTACTTCCAGTTTCTTTTTTGTACCTTCAAGCTGTTTTACAGTAAAATTCTGATTATTTTCCTGCTTTAATGTTTGGATATTTTGTATAATCTCATCTATTTCATTTTGTATATGTTTTTGCTGATAATCCTTACTCATCGGTATTTTTTCAAACTGAGAATGTCCTATTATTACAGCGTCGTATTCTCCAGTCGCAATTCTTCCAATGAATCTCTTTCTATTTTTAGGTTCAAAATCCTTTTTAGTCGCCACAAGAATATTTGCTCCTTGATAAAGTTCCAGAAATTCCCTTCCCAGCTGTTCCGTTAAATGATTAGGGACTACAAACATTGATTTTGTTGCAAGTCCAAGTCTTTTAGATTCCATAGCGGAAGCGACCATTTCAAAAGTTTTTCCTGCTCCTACAACGTGTGCAAGCAGTGTATTTCCACCATACAATGTTCTTGCAACTGCATTTAACTGATGTAGCCTTAATTTTATTTCAGGATTTATGCCATTAAAAGTAAGATGGCTTCCATCAAATTCTCTTAAACGGATTGAATTAAATTTTTCGTTATATATTTCAGTCAGCTCATTCCTTCTTTCCAAATCCCTAAAAATCCAGTCCTTAAAAGCCTGTTTAATTATATCCTGTTTTTGTCCTGCCAGCATTGTTTCCTTTTTATTTAAAATTGCTATTCTTTTACCTTCTGAATCTGTTTCATAATCAAAAATTTTTGTATCTCTCAAGTTCAGTGCATCTTCTATAAGTTTATATGCATTTGCCCTTTCAGTTCCAAAGGTCATAACAGCGAGCGGATTATCATTGTCTATATTCTTGTTTTCTATTCTCCATTCAGAAGTATATTCAGAATAATGTACTTTAATGTATGAACTCTTATATGCTGGTGTCTTTAATGTTTCCACAATAAAATTCTTTATATGATTTTTAGGAACCCAAGTTGCTCCAATTCTGACATTTATCTCGCTTGCTTCAAGTGGCTTAGGCATTACTTCTTGCAATTTTTCTTTTTGAAAATTTAGTATTTCAGAACTTATTCCATTTTTTTCTTCATCAGAAAGAGAATTAAATTTGTCAATATATTCTATTTTTTCTCTTATATTTCCACTTAAATATTCATCCTGTGTTACATATTGAAATTCCTGTGGAAAATCTTGATTTATATCAAGAAATATTTCCCCTTTTAAACTGTCAATTAACTCTTCTTTTTTCATACCAGTAAGATTTGTCATATATTCAAAATCCACTTTTGCCTTTTGAGAAATTGAAAGGATTAATGCTTCCTGCGGAGTATCTACTTTATCTATAACTTTTGATTGCTTTATAGTTCTTTTGGAAAAAATATCTCCTTTTTTTTTAAAGTTTCCACGTTCATCAAATATTTCTATTGAAGATAATAAGGAATAATTGGAATCTTCAGTAAATAATCTCGAATTTGCTCTTGAATTTAAGTATCCATACTTATTAATAAATCCATCATATATTCTATTTAGTTTTTCCTGTTCAATTTTTAGTCTATCATCTGTTTCCCCGTCTTTTTGAATTTGAATAACTTTTCTTAATGAAGATGTAAGTTCTATATACTTTGATATTTTATCCTTATCTCTATCTGATAAATCTTGTAATATCATTTCACTATTTTCTTTAAAATAAATATCGTTATCTTTTTTGAAAAATGAAAAATTCCTTATTTCATAATTTTCATTTTCAACTGCAATTACATTTTCTTTTTCTTCAGCGAAAGTTTTTTCATAACTTCCTTCTATATTCCCAACCGCTTTTTCTAATTCATCTTTTAAATTACTATTTTCTTTCGGCACACAAGTCAATGTTTTCCCAAAACGTCCACTAACTTCCTCCATTTTTCCTAAAACCATATCAGGATTATCTACAAAATACTGATTATATACAAATCCTTCAGAATCAGATTTAACCGCATACCAGTCCTGCTCCTCTTTATTTGTATTTTCCCTTTTCTTTAAAAATATAATATCCGATGTTACTTCAGTTCCAGCAACACCTTTAAATGTATCATTTGGAAGCCTTATTGCCCCTAATAATTCCGCTCTTTCTCCAATGTATCTTCTTACACTGTCATCCTTTTTATCAAACGTTCCAGAAGAAGTTATGAAAGCCATAATTCCGCCTTTTTTTACCTTATCCAACGATTTTGCAATAAAGTAGTCGTGTATCATAAAGTTCAGTTTTTCATATTCTCTGTCCATTACCTTAAAATCTCCAAACGGAACATTTCCTATTACAACATCAAATGAATTGTTGGAAAATTCTGTTTTTTCAAATCCTTTTACTTGAATATTACTTTCAGGATAAAGTTTTTTAGCAATATTTCCGCTGACACTGTCTAGTTCTACACCATATATCTTTGATTTTTCTAATTCATCAGGCAAATTACCTATAAAGTTTCCCACACCACAACTTGGCTCTAAAATATTTCCGCCTTCAAATCCAAGCTGCTGTATTCCTTTATAAATGGAATCAATTACTATTTTAGGAGTATAAAAAGCTGTCAATGTACTTGCCTTAGCATTATCATATTCTTCCTGTGTCAAATTTTCTTTTAAAAAATTTCTTGCTTCTTCCCATTGTCCACCTTTATTTTCATCAAATACATCGGCTAATCCTCCCCAACCAACATATTTAGAAAGTGTTATCTTTTCATCATCTGTAGCTTTTCTTTCACTCAATTTTTTTAAAACTTTTATAGCTTCAATATTATTGTTTAGACGCTCTGACGGCAATAGTTTTTCAGATTGGATTTCTTCAGTAATTTTAAAATTTTTAGAAATATTATCTTTACTATTTTCTTCATCTGCATAAGGATGTATTATTTCATCATTTTCAATAATATTTTCTGTTTCCTTTTCAGGAATAAAATATTGATTTTCATCTATAAGTTCCTGTATCCTTTTTTCTATCTTATTCCAAGACAGGACTACCTTAACTTCATTAGCACTAAAATGATTTTTATATAACTTCATATTTTGGGAAGTATAAAAGGCATCATCAATAAAATCTCCACGGTCAGGTATTGAGAAGCCGCCTATTCCATATTCCTGTTTCAAATATTTTATTCTATCTTCCTTTGAACTGTTATCTTGAAAAAAATTATAGATAGATTCCGCTCCGCTGTATGATTTTAATACATCATCGATATTCTTTTGAGTAATTATATTATCATTTTCTATTTGTAAATTATCTGATTGTAAGTTATTTCCCTGAGAGAAGAGAGTAGGCTGTTCATAAGTCCTACCCATTCTATTTGATCTTTTTCTTTTAATTTTTCGGTTAATCCCATAGTTTTCATCATTTTGGGTTTTTCTATCTCCCAAAATTTCTCCACTTCTGCCTGAATTGAAAATAGATGTTCCATAACTTCTCCCTTCATTAGAAGATTTTTCAAAAATTCCGCTTTCTCTTGTTCCAAGTATTTCATTCTCGCTCGTCCCCAAGAGTTGAGTTTGCTCAAGTCTATTTCTTCTTCCTCCAAATTCGGAACTAACACTTGAAATTTTTTGTCCAGCAATATCATTTTGTAAGTCCCTCCCATCTGTTCGTAGGATGTTTGCTTCACTACTGGAGTATATATCCCGTTCTCTATCAGATATTCTTTCCCGTCTATCATCTTTTTCAGCATATTCCAATTCCTCCTCATTTTTTTCATTTTCTATCTCATATCCAATTTTGCTATTTTGTTCTAAAGTTTTTTCATTATTTATTTTTTGAATTTCTTTGCTTACTTTAATTAAAACTTTTTTAACTACATTAGATATTTCTAATGATATTAATTCCATAGTTCTAAAATCTGAAAACAAGGAATAAATCTCTTTTTCCTTTTCATTAAATATATCCTTTTTATTAATTCCCATCCTTTGATCAAGTGCGATTAAAACAGATTTTTTGATAAAACTTTCAAGAACTTCTGTATCCTTGTAGTTAAAAGTGTCTAATTTGCTGTTTTCAAGCATTGTCTGGTTTATAAGTTCCATTTGTGCTTCTTCAAAATCTGATTTTCCTGTCATTCTTTCAAAAACATCCTTATGAGTTCTATTATTAAATTCCCATAATTTAGGTTTTTCATCGTTTCCCTTATCTAAAGATACTGTCTGTGTAACATCAAAAATATATCTGACATTCTTTTTTCCACTTCTTATATTATATATAGGTATTCCTTTCTGATTTCTTTCTACAACTCTGTTAAAGTTTTCTTTCCAAAAGTCATATTCTGCACAGGCTACAGCTTCAGGACGAATAAAAAATATATTTAACTGATCCAATGCAGAGTATTTATAATTGTTTCCTACGACATGAAGATAGTTAATATATTCACTAAAATCTTCATTTATCTTTTTATGTGCATTTTCCAATACAGTTTGAATCTTATACCCCATTTCTTCCCCCTAATATAAAATTTGGCAATTTCAAATTTTAATTATCATTTTTCTATTTTTATAAAATCTTTTCTTTGCAAGTTCAAATAATCTCCATTTACCTCTATTCCAAAATGTGCATTATATTCCTTTCCGCTTTTGCTTTTTATCTTAAATACAACCTGTTCCCCACTTAATAATTTTTTTGCATTATCCTTATTTATCTTTATTTTTTGTCCAAAATAATTTGCTTCTTTCCAAAGAGATGTTTTACATCCATTCTTATAATTACTGCAATAGTAACTTTTACTATTCTCATAAATATTACTGTTGCATTTAGGACATTTTCCAATAACTTCCATTTCTTTTTCAAATTTTTCAACTTCTACATCTTGATTTATTATATTTTGCAATTCATTTTCAGTTTTCTCAATAATATCACTTATATTTTTTCTGTTATTATAAATATCTTTCTGAAGCATAGAAAATTCAACAGTCTTTTCTGCATAAAGATTAATATGCAATAAATCCAGCAGCTCGATTAACTTTATCCCCTTTTCAGTTATACTAAAATTCTGTTTTTCAGAAGTAATATATCCATATTTCTTAGCATTTTCAATTATCCCTGTTCTAGTTGCCTCCGTACCAATCTCTACTCCTTTCATTATTTCTCTATATTCCTGTGTATCATCCTCATCTTCTTGTTTTTTTTCTTTTCTAAAAGGATTTTTTAAATAATTACTTAAATTTTCCTCAGTAACTTTTTTAGGAGAAACTGTTAATTTATCAACAACTTTAAAATCAATATCAATTTCCTGACTAATTTCAAAATACGGCAACTTATTATCAACCTTCTGATTTTCATATTTTAAAAATCCTTCCTGTTTTACTGATTTTCCTTTTAAATTAAATATTTCATTTCCCACAGCAATCTTTATTTCAGTTTGATTAATTATCGCTTGCTCCTTCAAAAAGTTAGAAATAAATCTATTTCTTATTGTTTCAAAAATTATCTTTTCTTCCAAATTCAAACTATTCATATCAGGAATTTTTAAAGTTGGCATTACTGCACTATGGCTCTCAATCTTGCTGCTGTCAAATATTTTTTTACTATCTTTAAATTCCAATCTATAATCACTATATAATTTTATAAGTTCTCTCACTTTGTCTTTTTCTTCTTCGGCAAGATATTCGGTATTTGTTCTAGGATATGTAATAAATCCCTTTTCATAGAGCTTTTGTATAGTTTCAAGAGATTTTGCAAAACTTATTTTCTTTTCTTTCGATAATTTACTTTGTAATTTTGAAAGTGAAAAAAGTTTTGGAGGATTAAGAATAATTTCCTTTTCAGTTATATCCTTCACAATTCCTTTATTTCTATTTAACTCGTACGAATAATTTTTAGCTTTTTCAAGTTCTAAAAGATTGTATTTTTTATCACAAATAAGTTTTAACAAAGTTCCATTACACATAGTTTCGCTCTCAATAGTAAAATATTTTTCAGGACTGAAATTTTTAATTGTCAAATCTCTATCATAAATATATTTTATAACTGGAATAAGAACACGCCCGACTGGAAAAAGCATATTTGCCTTTAATGAAATATACCTTGTAAGATTGATTCCCATAAGCCAGTCCATATATGTCCTTGCAAGCCCTTCATTATGTAAATTTCTATATTTAAAATTATCTTCAAGATTATTTATGGCTTTTCTTATAGTTTCTTCAGTTTGTTCAGGAAGCCACAATCTTTTTATCTTCTTATCAGTTTTTATGGCATTGATAATAATATCCACTATAATTTGCCCTTCCCTGTCTGCATCTCCCGCATTTACTATCTCATCAACTTCCTTGCTGTTAATAAGGTTTTTTAGTATCTTATACTGTTTCTTTATTCCCAAATCATTTTTTAATTCAAATTCAAACTCTTTAGGAAAAAATGGCAGTTTAACTTCACTCCATTTCCTTTTTTCTCCAACATATCCATCAACATCCCTTAATTTAAACAAATGTCCAAAAGCCCAAGAAACAATATACTTTTCATTTTCCATATATCCCTCTTTATTAACTCTGATATCCAATGCACTTGCAATATTACGTGCAAGACTTGGCTTTTCTGCTATTATTAATTTTTTCATATTTTCTTCCTTTTACATTTATCTTTCTAAATCTTTGTCATCAGTATTCCGAAAACTTTTAGAAAAACTTTGCTTTTGGTTTTCATTTTTATTTTTCTCTTTCTCAGTTTTTAAATACTCATTATTCTTTATCCCTTCATTTAATATTTCAATTTTCCAATCATCTCCGTAATACATAAATTCTACATTTTTAAATTTATCAGCTTCCTCTATACAATCACTAAAATCATGTTCCAAAGTATCAAAACTAAACTCATCATATTTTAAATTTAAAGTATTAATTGTATCTCTCAATTCTTTTACAAATTCTTTGTTATATACATTCCCAAATTTTTCTTCTATTTTTGATAAAATATGTTCTGATGAATAATATACATTTTCTTTGTCAAATTCCACACCATCAATTTCTCCTAAAAATTGTTGAATTACCTTACTTTCCATACTATCTCCTTCACATTTATATAACCGACACTGCCCATCTAAATTTATCTTGATAAAATCCAGTAAAGTCTGATACAGTTACTCTTTTGCTTTTTGAACTGGCATGTATAAACTGTCTATTCCCAATATACATCCCGACATGTGAAATTCTACCTTTTCCTAAAGTTTCAAAAAATAATAAATCTCCTTTTTTAATGTTGTTATGTAATTTTGGCTTAAATACTGACTGTTCTGCTGAAACACGTGGAATTGTAATTCCTAGTGTTCTCTTAATCACATATTGTACAAAGCTGGAGCAGTCAAAGCTATTGTTTCCAGTTGCACCATATACATAAGGCTTTCCAATCTGAGTTTTTGCAAATTCTACAATTTTATATCTTATTTTTTCTTCGTTATCTTTATTATTTTTATATGTATTATCTTTTGTATCATTTTCAGTTGTTTCTATTTTTTTGTCATTTTCAATCATCAGTTGTTTTTGAAAATTAATCATCCCTTTAGAAAAAGACAGAGAAGAAATAATAAAGACTCCAGTTAAAATTTTTTTGGTATTGTTAAACATAAATTTTTCACTCCTTTAAATCTTGTTTTACAAATTTTATTGTTTTTTGCTGCTCAGCGTTTTTTTCAAAACTCATGTAATGAAAAAAGACACTGACCTAATTTTGATTTTCTCACGTGCGAGAAAATATAGTTATAAGTTTATTATTTTATTATATTTCTGAATTACCTTTGGTATATATTCCCTTGTTTCCTTTATTCTTTTCCAAGCATTGTTTGCTAATCTTCCACATCCTGCATTATAGCAGACCAGCATTTTTGAAACACTTCCAGTTTTTTCGTAATCTCTTTTTAAATGCAGCACACCACCCTTTATATTTCCTGATATGCTGTTATCCACTCCAAATTCCTTAAAATTAAAAGGCATTAACTGCATAAGTCCTCTTGCTCCAGCACTTGATACTGTTGAATGATTAAAATGGCTTTCAGTATTCATAACTGCTAAAACTAAATATGGATTAAAGTTATACTCCTTGCTATATTTGAAAACATAGCCAAGTATATTTTGTATTTCATTTTCATTTAGCCTACTGTTCTGTGTTTTAATATATTCAATAAGTTTTCTACTTCCAATATTTTTTTGAATATGAGAAGCATTATTAACTTTTTTTACAGCCTTATCATCATAAAATAATCTGTTGTTTTGCGATTGAATATTACTTATATCTTCTTTAGGTGAACTGTTTAATTCTTTACTTTTGTCAGCACTACTGTCAGTTTGCATTTTCAATTTCTCAATTCTTTCCTGTTCAACTTTTTCTTTCTGTCTTTCAAAACTTATCTCTCCGCCAGAAAATAAAATTTTTGAAACTATCATAAGAAGCAATATACACTTTTTCATTTATAGTCATCTCCTTTGCTATCTTTCAATTTCAATATTCTTGCTTTTTATTTTCGGATTTGTATAATTTATCTTTATTTCCTCATAATCGGTCTTTCCATCCAAATCAGTATCTTTTGAATATGGATTTGTTCCGTATACAAATTTTTCTTCCCTATCTGTCAATCTATCAAAATCACTGTCCTTATATTTTTCCTTAATTTCCTCTATTTCCTGCTTAATATTTTCATCTCCATAACTTAGAGCGTCTTCATTTCTCTTTAAAACTTCCGTTACAACATCTTTATCCTTTTGCATTTTGGAACTTGCATATTGGTAAGAATTAGGGTAATTTTTTACAGATTCCATTACTATTTCCTTATCATTTTTCAATTCCTCACTTGCAAATTGTAAAGCCCGTCCGTCCTGTTTCACTGCTTCCAAAACTAAATCCCTGTTATTTTTAAGCCTTTCACTTGCATATTCAAGATTTTTCCCATTTTCTTTGACTTTTTTCATGACATATTTTTCATCATCTCTTATTTTCTCTGAAGAATAATATTTAAATGTATTTTTTCCTGCATATATTGAGGCTTCATACCATTTTTCCATTTTATCAGCCTTATTTCTAAGTTCATTCATTTTGTTTTCCTCAATGTATTTTTCCAATTTTTCATTAGTAATTGATTTTATTTCCTTTTTATCCTTTAACATCAAATATTCTCGAAGATACTCGTTATTTTTATCTTTTTCAAGCATATTTCTAATTTTTTCCATTGTTTTACTGTCATATCCACTTTTTACATACAGCTCAACATCCTCTTCAGATAATCCTTTTTCAAATCCTTTCCTTATTTCCTTCATCTGATTTACATCCAGCTTTTTCATCACAAGTTTTTCCCATTTGCTATCATCCAAGTTATTTTCAGCTCTTTTCTGCAATATTTCCTCATTAAGTACAGGTGTTACACATAATTTAAACTGTTCAAGAGTCAAGTTTGATTTTATCATTTTCTTTATTTCCTGTTTTTCATCTTTAGAAAATTTTACTCCTATTCTTTTCAAATAGTCTTTTTTCTCATTTTTTTGAAACACACTCAACAACATTATTCTAGCCCTTTCTTATTAATTAAAATTTTATCTCTTTTTTGTTTCCTGTCCTTTTACAAATTTTTTGTAATCTATTATCAAATTATTCATTTTTATCAGTTCATTCACTCCTCCAATAATATTTTTAAAAACAGTATCATATTCTCTTCGGCTCATTATCTTTATTCTTTTATTTTTCAATTTTCTCAGTATCAATACAGCTTCTAACTTATTTCTGTATATAAAGTCGTTTTCATTTAGATATTCTTTAAATCCCAACTTTCTATCTATTTCTTCATTCAAATTTTTTAATTCATTTTCCCTCTCAGTTACTTTTTCATCCAATTTCTGTATTTCCACATCAATTTCATTTTCTCTAATTTTTAAAGCGTCTTCCGTTTCATATAGCTTTTCTCTCCTATCTCGATAAATTTTTTTCTGTTGCTGTTCTAACTGATAAATTTTTTCATCATATTCACTTTCAATTCTCCTCTTTTCCTGATTATATTTTCTTTCCTCATCGTGTATAAACTGTTCAAGTTCTTCAGCAAGTTCAGCTTTTATTTCTAATTTTTCTAATTTCACCCTTTCTTTTAATTCATCGCCTTGAAGTTCCGTTACTTTGTTAGTTTTTTTTCGCTCTATTTCTTCAAAATCTTCACTTTCTAAGGGAGAAAATCCTTCATTTTTCATCATTTCTTTCAAATTATCTAAACTCATCTTTTTTCTCCAATCTTCGTTTCAACATCTGTTTCTTTTCTTCTCTCATCTGAAACTCTTCACCTCCCATAATTTTACAGTCTTTAATTTCATCATTGCTTAAAAACTGAAATTTCATAAAATATCCCAGCAACGTTGCCTTATCTTCATTTAAAATATTCGCAATTTCAAGCAGAACTCCCATTTCAATCAGTTTTCTTGTTCTTTGCTTCCATTTTTGATTTTTTTCCGATGTATTTAGCCTTCTTGTATCATTTGCTATTTCTCGTCTGATTTCCTTTATTTTTTCATCTGTCTTAACTATTTTCTTATGTATTTCAATTTTCTTTTTTTCATTAGATTTCAGTTTAATCATCTTATCTTCATATTCTAAACTCATATATCAACCTTGCTTTTTTCTCTATTTTTGACTTCTTTATTGCACCATAATATCTTCCGTCAAATGTCCCCCTGACTTTAGATAATGTCAAAACTTCATCTTCCTTTATTTTCCCATTGAAATTAGACGATATTTCAGGAAATATTTCTCCATAATCTTCACCGTTTACATATATCCGGTTACCTTTTATCTCAACTTTATCTTCATAAAATGCCGCAACAGGCTTTACTGGTTTAAACATTGTCCCTTTTATACTTGTCAAATTTTTATATTTATCATCCACCTCATAAACAACTAAATCCCCCTTTTTCAACATTCCATCAAATTTTTCCAGTTTGTATATTCCTAATGGAATTGAGGGTGTTACATTTATTACATAAATATTTGACAATAGATGTAGTACTGTGAATGTTATGGCAAGAAATATTGATACAGAAAGCATTATCAAGTTAAACTTTTTAGTTCGTATATCCACAATTTCCTCCCACTTTTTAATTTCCTTTGGCAAGTGTCGTTGTTATCTTGTCTGCCTCATTCATTACAAAAGCCATTATCATTCCTACTGTGATAAACAAAAATATAGTTTCATATTTCAATTCCTTAAAAGTAACTTCCCCAAATCCTGCCATATCCAAGTTTTTAAATACTATTCCTCCCAGTGCCATTATTACAACTATTTTACTTCCTGTGAGAAATAGCGTTGTCAATGCTTTATTTCCTAAATCTCTTTTTGTAATCGAATTTACATCAAAAGGCAAAAATACCCAAGATAAGCCCAAAGCCATTCTAAACTGCAATACCGCCATCATCATTTCAAATATTATTCTTACCACAAAATAATAAACAAGAATAATAACCCCTATTAACAATAGCATTTTCCCAAGTTCTTCAAAAAATAGTCTTGAATCAGTAACAATATTAAAAAAATTAAAGTTTGATTCATTAATAATCTTTAAAATTTTCCCTGTTTCCCTTCCAGCTATTGCCCATATGTTATTTAAGGTTACATTTCCTCCATTGCTCCTAATAAAATATGAGCCAATTCCAGAAAATATTCTATATCCCATTTCAATTAGAGAAACTGCATTAGGTATAACATATGCCAATATTGAAAATTTTATCATTATTCTTAGTAAGGACATCCATAAATTTTCCAATATATTTTTTACTATATAACTATATAAAACCCACATTATTTCAAGAACTGTGAGTACACTTAAAAGGGCTAATAAGCCTGGTATCATCTTTTCTATCCCGCTATTTACCATTTGTACAAATTCATTTTGAATATTATCCCAATCCACTAATAATGATGATTTTGTAGATGAAACACTATTTCCAGCAGAAATTGTTATTAAACTAAAAACAAAAAAAAAGATAATTACAATTTTTTTCATATTTCTTTTAATTCTCCTTCCTAAAAAACAAAAAAAGACTAGAATTTTAATCTAGTCTTTCATACCTTAAAATTAAGGTAACTTATTTAATTTTTTATCTAATTTTTACATTTATTATTATTTCCCGTGATTATATGCAGTAAAGTCAAAATCAAATCCTATTATATGAAAAACATTTGCTGATGTAAATCCAACCAACTTTTTAACCGAATATCCATTAACTTATCCAAAACTATTCCTTTGGCTTCGTTTGATTCTTTAGAATTTTTAAACCTGTTAAAATTATAGTTTTTGTTTTTAGTCAAATATTTGAAACAAAAAACAGGATAAGATAATAATTTTACCTCTGAAATATTTTTAAAGTTATTATTCTTTAACTTTTTAATTTTTTTAGACAATAATTTCTTTAAAGCTCTCTTTCATTAAATCCTGTGGGATAACATTATTTATTTTAGTTTCTACATACGGTTTTTCTGTGTGAGTTAAATTTCTCAATCCCCACGCAGAATATTCTCCAAATACATTATATACTTCCGTCAATATTTTCTCTGTTTCCTTATCAATATCCACTTTATCAAATTCTTTTATATCGTCTGAACTACACTTTTTATACTTTTGATATATTTCCTCAACTACTGACCCGTGATTCCACGCTACAATATTATTTGAAAATAATGGAGCATTTTTTAATGCAAGATACGCTGATTGAGCATAATAGAGTAATTTTTGAAATTTTAAATTACTCATTCCATCCGCACCTTGATTAGTTTCCATATACGAATTATAAATTAAAAACCAGTTGGCAATATCTTTTACATCATACATCTTTTTCACCTCATTTAAATATTATATCAATTTATTTTAATTCCATTATCATAACTTTTAAACCTTCTTCTGAAGTTAAACTTTCTAGCATTTTAAATCCAAAATTTTGATAAAATGAAATAAGTTTCGGTTCATTTTGGCATTCAAGCCATATATATTTTACATTTATCAGTTCTTTTATTTTCAAAAAAAGATCATATGCAAATGTAAGAAGTTCTCTGCCTGTTATTAAGTTTTCTATATCGTCTGAATAATTTTTACCTAGTTGACCTAACAAAAAACTACTTGTCATCAAATCACCATTTTTTAATATTGCAGCACTATTTCCTAACTTTTTTTGTTGTGTTTTAGATAAAATACCAAAATTTTCTTTTGGAATAACTAAACTTCTATTTGCTATTGTAAAGTATCCTAAAATCTCATTATCTTCAGAAAATACCACATATGTTGAAGAAATAGATGATTTTTCAAATTTAATTGCTTTTTCGTGTAAAAAAATTTCTATATCATTTTTTGTTCCTGAATTTTTTATACTCCTGAAATTTTTTAACATTTCATTTATATCTATTTCTTCATATTCATTCAATAATTTACGTAAATTCTTACTTTCCAATTATTTTTTTTCCTTTTTTCTAAGTCTAAATTTTTTCCCTATTGCTTCAATATCAGCTTCTTTATATTCCAAATTAGGTACTTTATTTACAGTAAAACCTTCTTCTGTCATTTTTATTAATTCTTCAGCTGCTTCTTTACTTAATTCTAAATTCTTGAAAAAACTTGAAGTTGCCATTTTTATCACCTCTTTTAAATCTCTATTTTTATAATATTCAATTAAAATTTTTTATCATTAAAATATCTTACAGTAAATTCATATTTAAGAAACTCATCCACTCTTCGATTATCCTTTATACTTCTCAGATATTGATAAAGCTGTTCTGTTTCATCTTCATTAAAAAAATCATTGCAACAGTTATGAAGTGAAGATAACTGGTAATCTTTCATTGTTAATACCAAATCTGCAATTGCTCTTGGAAAATTAGCAATATACACTTCCCTTTTGCTTGGATAATCTATTATTCTTTTCTTTATTCCAGAATTTCCTAAAACATTTGTCGTGTTATACAGATTTATTGCCTTGTCTTTATCATAAGAAAATAAATAAGTCCTCGGATGCCAAGCAGCAGTATTTCTATTTTCATCAGGAATATTCAATGCTTCCCATCTAGATATATAACTTGTTGAAGAAGTTTTTGGTATTATTCTTTCATATAATTTAATTATTCTCATATTCTTTATGATAACTATTTTATTCTTTTAAAACCTTATTTTAATTCCATTATCATTACATTATAACCATTTTCAGAAATAAAATTATCTATTTTAGAAAATCCAAAATTTTGGTAAAAATTCAAAATTTTTTCATTATTTTGACATTCCAACCAAATAAATTTTACTCTAATTTTCTGTCTAATTTCTAACAATAACTCATATGCAATTTTTAAAATTTCATTTCCTGTTAAATTATTTTTCTCTAAATTAAAGTTTTTACCAACTTGACCTAAAAGAAAACTATTAATTACATAATCACCTGATTTATTTTCAGAAGCACTTTTAGTTAATCTTTTTTTTAAAGTTTTTGAAATTATATCTAAATCTTCCTTTTGAAGTATTAAACTTCTATTTGCTATGGAAAAATATCCTGCTAATTTTTTTTCAGAATTAAAAATTAAATATGTTGAAGAAATCGAAATTTTTTCAAAGAAAATAGCCTTATTTATTAAAAAATTTTCAATGTCCTTGTCTTTGCTTCTAAATCCTTTTAATTTATTACGAACTTTATCTTCTCCAATTTGTGATAATAACTCTGTTAAAGAAAATGTAGTAAATTTCATTATTCTCCTTTCTTTTCAGAAGATTCTTCAAAAAATTTTTTGATATCATTACCCTTAATAAGTTCATATTCTACATCTACATCTAGTGGTTTATTATTTTTTGCATTTTCAATAGCTTCTAAAAATGATGAAATTTTTTCTTCTGTATCAAACTTTAATTCTGTTGTAAAACTTGAAGTTGCCATTTTTATCACCTCTTTTAAATTTCTATTTTTACAGTAATATTATATCACATCTAATAGTTTTTTCAATCTGAATTTTTTAAGACTAGATTAATATTCTATTGTCATTGTCCCTGTGTGTATTTTATTCTTTATTCTCTTTTTCCCTATTTATTTCAGATTCTGTAAAAGTTTCATCGTTTTTTCTTTCTCTTTCCATTTCAGATTCTGCAAAGGTTTTATTGCTGCTATTTTCTTTCGTCTTTTCAGATCTTGTATTTTCTGAATTTTTTTGTGTTCCGTTATCACTTGACTGTTTTCGAGAATCTTCATTTGAAGCTTCATTACTGTTATCGTTTTTCATCTTTTCTTGATTTTTTTCATTTGTATCTTGAGAATTTTCATTTTCAGTATTTGTATTTTCTGTTTCCTGAGATTCATTTCTTTCAGGATTTTCTCTATCATCTTTTTTATTTCCCATAATTTTTTTTATTCCATCTGTAGCTGTGTTTTTTACCTTTTTAGCTGAGGTAACTGGATCAAAGTCCATTGTCATTATTTTTATTGCTTTTCCTGCATTTTCAGCAGCCGAAGCAGTCATCTTTCCAGGATATTTTCCAACTTCATATCCTATTTTTGCACCAGTTTTCATACCTGCTAATGCTCCTGCTCCTCCAGAAGATATTCCTCCAGCAACTGTACCAATTGCAGCACCTAGTCCACCGACTGCCGCACCTCCCAAGACGGATGTAATTCCACCTATAGCTGACCCACCTGCACTGATAACATTCCCCGTGAAGTATCCAAGCTGTGAACCATTTAATCCACCGTGTCCATATAAAATTAGAGAAGCTATGCTCTGATAATTTTTTATTAAAAATGAAATTGCTATAAACACTGCAAGCCACACAATTATAGTATGAGGCTCGTTATTTTCTGCTCCTATATTTTCAGGAATAGGATAGGATTTTAGTATTTTTATTCCCATAGATGATAGAGCGACTGCAACCATTAGATGAGTTCCTGATCCAACTACTGCTCCTAAAGTTTTTCTACCTATATCGCTCAAAGTATCAAGTGGAAGACAAGCAAGATATATTATTGCCAGTCTTCCGACTACATGGAACTGTATTATAGCTATTGTTATTGTTGATATTATAAACACTAGAAATATGAATCCAATAATAAAGAGAATAAAATACAGAATAGCCCAAAAATCTTGGAACTTTAAACCTATACTTAAAAACTTACTTAATTCTTCCCATAACTTATCCCAAATACTCTGTACTTTTAATGGACTTCCCAGTCCTTCTCCAAATAAATTTCCTATATCGGAAAATAATTTATACGCCATATCTAATAGTTTCTTGTACATTTTTATAAGTTCAAAAGTTAGTACATATCTTAAAAGTTTTTTTAATGTTTCGACAAGAGTATTCCCTATATTTTCCGACCAGTTAAAAAAAGCTGTAAATGATAAGTCCAGTACAGCAAATGTAGAAGCAAGTGTCAATATTACAACCATTAAAGTTGTCATCCCAGTATCCAGCATACTGATTATTGGTTCAATTAGTGCCGTATCAAATTGAAAATTTGCCGCTGCCAATTATTTTCCTCCTTATTTCTTATGTTTTTTTACTTCATTTTCCATTGCCTTTATATGATTGTTTAAACTGTTTTTTGTATATTCACTTCTTTTTTGAGCTTCTCTTCTTGCCTGCACTTCTTCAGCCGCCTTTAATGCATCAAGTCTGTTTGTAGTTGAAATCATATCAGCTATTGCGTTCATCTGTATTGACAAGTTGGCGCTCCACTGTGATAACACTTCAAGGACTTGTTGTGGATTTTTTGCTTCGTGAGTTTTTCTTATAAGAATTTTTGCATTATCTGATGTCTTTTTCATTGCCACTTCATTCATAGATCCTGATTTCATTGCGTCCTTTGAGAGATTGTCAAGTGTATTTGTAAATCTGTCAAGAAGAGCCATATATTGTCTGTTATTTGCTTCAGCATAGACGTCTTTAAACCACAATTCAGCTTTTTTGCGTCTCTTAATGTCGATTTTGTAGTGTTTGTTATACTGACCAAAGTCTTTATTGTATCGTCATATTGGCTTATATATTTTTTTAGATATTCTTCAGGTAATTTCTTTGAAAGTTCAATTTGTCTTTCTATTTCTTTCAATTGTGCATTTAGGCTTTTTAATGTTTGTGCATTGATTGCTACACTTTCAAAGTATGTTTTCATTTGCCAGTAATCTGAAGTTGCACCTCCTCCAAGCATTCCTGAAAATGAATTTATTGATATAACTGTCATTAATATTAAAAAGAATATTATTTTTTTCATTTTAGTTACCTCCCTGTATAATTTCTTTGCATCTTCTAAATTCTTTGCTATTTTTGCCCAGCTTGTATTCTAACCATTTTAAATTTATTTCTTTTAAATCCTTTGTTTCAGCACATATTTCCTGTATTTTCATCTGATCTGTCGAACTTGCAGAACCTACATAAGCTAGTTCAATTTTACCTAAATCCATTTCAAATTCTCTTGATCCAAGATCACTTTTATAAAAATATTGTTTCTGCATTTCCCCTCGTGCAACTTTTTCAATTTCTATTGAATTTAAGCCAAATTTTGAATAAAGGTCTTTCCAGTAATTCTGTGCCTGTGGAGAAGGGAGAAGTATTTTTGTCTTACATCCATCAACTATTGCAGGTGTTATTTCAGATTTTGCAATTTCATCAAGCGACTGTGTTGCAAAGATTATAAAGGCATTCAGTTTTGCAAGGGTTCTAAGCCAGTCATTAAATTTAAGCCTGAAACTTTCGTTTTCCATTGCAAACCAAGCCTCATCAACTACGATTGCAGTTAAATAGTCCTTTGTTAATTTTTCCACTTCTATTCTATGAAACAGATAGCTTAATATAGGAGCCGTCGCTTTTGGATCTTCTATTATTCTTCCCATTTCAAATACTTGCCAGTTTGAATCTGAAAAATTATCCTCATTATTATCAAAATATTTTCCATATGAACCTGTATTTGTGTATGGCTCAAGTGCCTGCTGAATTTCCTTGTTCATAACTGTAAATGCAAAATTTGTCATTGTTCTCCTGTTAGGCGGATCGTTTGAAAGAGTCGTAAGCGTTTCCCAGATTGTACTTTTCATATCAGGCGTTACAATTACATTTTCCTGCTGAAGAAGAGAAATTATCCAGTTGCTTGCAAATGCTCTTTCTGTTTC
Organism: Leptotrichia buccalis C-1013-b; assembly: GCF_000023905.1. Lineage (NCBI taxonomy): Bacteria > Fusobacteriati > Fusobacteriota > Fusobacteriia > Fusobacteriales > Leptotrichiaceae > Leptotrichia > Leptotrichia buccalis. The sequence continues at coordinate 1,055,058 of NC_013192.1, forward strand.
GATATGAATATTTGCAAGCGGTTGAAATGCCAAATCATTATCTCCGCCTTTTCCCAAGTCATAAAATTTTCCGCCCATACAGGCAGTCAAGACACGTATCGAACCACCTTTATCAAAAAAGAATACCTGGGCGTTTGGATATTTTTTTAGTTCAGCTGTTATCATACCTAGTAATACAGATTTTCCAGACCTTGTTGGACCTGCTATTAGCGTATGTGCCGCATCCTTTATATGAAGATTAAAGTAAAATATATCATTCAAATCTGTTTTAGTCATCATAAGCGGAACTCCTGTAATATTTTTCTTATCCCTAAAAAATTCATTTACTTCCTCTCCACGATACAGCGATGAAGTAGGAAAAAGACAGCTTAAAAGCATTGAATTTATTGGATATTTTCTTATATTTGCCTTCACATTTCCCGGAATAGCCCCTAAATATGAGGGGAAAATATTGTACTTGTCAATCGAGCAAGTAAAATCCTGTTCATCAAATATTGTTACTATTTTAAGTGCATTGTCCTCAATCCTTTTTAAATCTTCATCAGCAAGTATTATGGTAAATGTGTAATAGCCATAATTTATTCCACCTTCCTTAAATTCATTTAAAGCCATTTTTGCCTCTTCTGTTTTTGCTAGTTCCAGCTCATCAATATTAAATGAAGGCTTTTTAGTTATGGCTTCCGTTATATACTGCCCAAAGTTCTTCTGCTTTCCCTGATGAAAAATAAAGAAGTTTTTTAACATCTTTTTTGCTTCATTTGGTGAAAGAATAATATACCTTGCTGACATTCTAAATTCAAAGTCCAGACTTTCAAGTTTTTTTAAAACTCTTGACTCTATGTCATCAGGAAATAAATTAATTGAGATTGTCCTTAAATGTTTTGCCTTAGTCAATCTTTGTATTTTTGTATCTTTTCCATTTTCAAAACTTGAATTTGATAAATATTGATCAATTGGATATAGAGAAGATTTCGGCATTTTTTTCTTTTCAGGAAATTCAGCATTTACTGTGGAGTACATGTATGCCATAAGTTCGTCTCCTTGCAAAACTTCAATGCTTGTTGTAGCATATTTTAATAAAGCAATGAACGAGGCTACTTTTTGCCTGAATATTTTTAATTCCCTTTCTGCTTCTTCCGCCATCTTTTCTTCTGAATCGTCTTCCTTTTTATTTGCTAGTAATGAATTTATCTTATTTTCAGCATCTTCTGCTATCAAATACGTCAATGTTATATAGTAATCACATTTAAAATATTCTCCTTTTGAAAACAAATCTTTTCTTTCCTTTTCCATAAGAACTGTCGGAATAAAGTTATCGTTAATCTCTGTTTCAATATACCCTCTGGACTTTTTTCTCTGGACTTCATAATGTACGATAAAATTATCAGGAAGTTTCTTTATTGCGTTGTTATACTGTAATATTTTTAAGTTCACTTCTTCCTCAGTAAAAAAATCCAAGTCGTGATTTCTCACTTTGAGAGTTACTTGAAACCCCATATTTTTATTAACAAGAATAAAGTCATTGAGAAGGAAGTCCCAAGGGATATGATAAATAAATGAATTTTTGTAGTTATTAAGTGTTTTCCCCATTCTATCTTTCCTTTTCTTTATTTTTATAATTTTTTTTATTCTGATTACCTTTAATATTTTCTTTGATTTCTTCTCTTTTTAGAACTTTGCTTAAGATGTCTCCTCTATCTATTAATACGAATTTTTCTTCATTACTTTTAGATATTTTTGTTGTAAATAACACTTTATTTGCTGATAATTCTTTTTGTGCGGCTACAAAGTTTTTAAATTCTAGTCCTGTTTTTTCTCTGACTGATTTTGAGTCAAGGTATGCTAAGTTTCCTAAATTTTCTTTGTATGTATTGTAAATTAATTTTGCGTTATCTGATAACGTTGAAAGCTTTTCTCCCTTCACTTTTTCTGTTTCTTTTATTTTATTCGCTGCTTCTTCTAATTTTTTTTCATAGTTATCTTTAAATTCAAGTGATTTATCTTTATTGGTAAAATATTTTATTTTATGAGCTTCAAATATAGAACCATCATAATTTATTTTTTCTTCTGTTGAATGATGAAAAAATATCTTATTATCCTGTACTAATTCCTTAAATGCTTCATTAAACTTTTCTTCTTCTTTTATTCCTAGCTTTTCCATTATCTGATTTCTGCTTAATGTAGTGTATCCACCTTCATTTTTTGTTCTTTCTTCTAAAAAATTCATAATTTTTTCTTTCATTTCAATTATTTCCCTTTCAATATTTTTTCTTTTCGCTTAAGGATTTAAATATCTTTCAGTTTTATAATGCTCCATTATCAGTTCCAATGTCATTGAATCCCTTACTGACATAACTGCACACAGAATATATATTGTTCCTGCTGGTATAAAAATTATCCAATGCCTGAATATTAAAAATATGATTCCTGTGAATAACACTAGCGATATAAAAATTTTATATGGCAGTCCCATTATCATCTTTACATCCAGTAAAGACTTATAAACCTTCAGCTTCATATCCTACCTCCTCAATTTCATATTCTTTTGTCTTTTTGTTAAAACCATTCACTTTGATTATCTTATTTACCTTTCTTACAGTTTTACCATTTTCAGTTATTCTTATGATATTTACAATTACATCTACGGAACGCCCTATAAGTGGCTGTCTTGGATTCCTGTCAACTTCCATTAATAGTTCTTCCAGTCTTTCCAAAGTTTCTTCTGCACCATCCGAATGGACTGTTGTAAATCCTCCACTATGACCAGTATTCCAGTTTTTAAGTATCTCCTCAGCTTCTTCTCCATATCTAAGTTCTCCTTGAATAATTCTATCAGGTCTGTGTCTAAGTGCATCTTTTGATAATTCCAATGCAGAAACATCTTCAGTTACAAAAACTCTTAACACATTTTCCTTATCACAAATAATTTCTTCAACTTCTTCAATAATGTATATTCTTTCAACAGTATTCCTAATTCTGTCAACTTGCTTTAAATAATCAACAAGAGCATTAGTAAATGTTGTCTTTCCTGTACCAGTTCCACCCGATACAACTATATTCTTTTTACTTAAAATGGCTTCCGTAAGAAAATTTTTCTGAAATTCTGTAATTGAACCCATTGCTAAATAGTCATCAAGCGTAAATATTTTTTTAGGTCTTTTCCTTATTGTAAATATTGGAATCCCTTTAGTAATTCCTTTTGCAGCTCCCTGAAATCTGTCAGAATTTGGCAAATTTCCAGAAAGTCTTGGATTTTTTTCAGAAATTATCTTTGAGTTGTATGAAGCCAATACTTGAATAATTTTATATCCTTCCATCTCATTCAGATATGTATTTGTCTTATACATTCCCCTTTCATATGATTCCACCCATACATATCCATCGGGATTTAGCATTATTTCAGTAATATCGTCATCTTCCATATATTCTTTCAGTGCTGACAACCTTTCATTTACAAAATCTATCTGTGTTTGCTTTTGCAGTTCATATTTTTCACTTTCTGTCATAATACTTTAGCCAATTCCTTCATTTTTTTAGTAGCTTCATCATTACTTGGACTTTCAATTATGATTTTCAGAAGCTTGTTTTCTACACCTGATTTTTCTAAAATTTCTCTTAAGATAGCTGTATTTTCCTGTTCAATTTTTTCAATTTCCTTTTGAGAATTAACTATTATTTTCTCCAGTTTGGCAATTTTTTCTTTATTTCTTTTTATTCTTTCAGTATAATTTTTTTCTCTAGCTTTTCTTCTTTTCTTTACTATTTCATCTGAACTGTTAATTGTCTCCATATATCCCCCTATCCTATTTTTCTGATTTATACTTTTTTCTTGCCTTTTCAATAATTTTTTCATATTTTATATCATCGTAAAAATCTTCTTCTTTCATCCTAAATGTATGCTCATATTCATACATCCCCTTCATTGCTTCAAATATTACATATCCATCTTTAAAAAATACTGGCTGGTGCTGCGTTCTTTTTAACAGTTCAGGATATTCGTAGTAATAGAGCTTATCTAATAATAAAGGTTTTTTATATCCCGTAATTACAACTGCTTTTCTGTCAGGCAGCAGTCTTATTTCTGAAGGACTTAATAAATCCTTTCCCTGCTCTGAAACATTTCCTCCCCCTTTTAGCCCAATATTTCTACTTTTTACCCTGATTGTTTCTTTACCAAGTGTCTTTGAAATATAGTCAGGCGCAGCTTCATCGTTTGGTCTACCAAATACTTGAATTTGACATCCATTCAACACCTCTTTCCCCTGTTTATCGTATGTTGAATTTAACTGATCAAGTCCCTGAAATATTCCAACCATCTTTATTCCAAATCCTGCATAGTATCCCAAGCCTTTTACAAGAGGTTTCATCCTGCCATAAGCATTCAGTTCATCCATTAAAAATATTATGTTGAAATTTTTCTTGCTTAAACTTTCCATTAATAAATTTGTCAGCTGAATATACATTATCCGTACTAATGGAGCTAATAAATCTATATCTTTTGGTTTTATTACAAAATATAAATCCACAGGCTTATCACTATTAACCAAGTCCAATGCCCTAAAATCAGACTTTCCTATATTTTTTACGACCGAAGGAATTTCAAATACCTGTAATTTAGTCTTTGCTGTTGATGTGATAGACTTAAATGTATTTTCTCCTGTATTTTGTAATAAATATCCAAACTGTTTTGCAACAAAGGGGTGCAATCCTTTGTTTAATGCTTTAATTGATTCATCATCAGTATATATTTTCCTAAGCCTTTCAACTGTTTTTTTCTTTAGAATAAAATCTTTTGACATTTCATCCTCGTATTCATCTTCTTCCATAGGCTTTCCAAGATATTTTGCAAACATTCTATACAAAGAATTTTCAGTATTAGTGATTATTGATATTACATCGTTTAGTGAAACTCTAACATCTGTTATATCAGGATCTTCTTCAGGACGATTGCTTACTTCTCTGTAATGAACATAACCAGTTAAAGTAGAAATTGTATCTTTTGCACTGTCTCCCCAAAACGGATCCTTGCTCTCATCTTCCCCAACAATCATTGTTCCAATTATTCTGCAATCTTCAATCTCATAATTTGTTCCATATCTTACTTCTGATAAAAAGTTATAGCTATTTGAAAGTTCACTCATTGGTTCAAATTTTAATATTCTATGTTTTAGTATCTTTGCTCTGTACCAACTTGTAAGTTCGTAATTTTCCTTTTTTATGTCAGAAATAAAAGTTGACCTTTTTTTTAATCCTGCAACAAGGCTTGGAATAATGTATCCTACACCCTTTCCTCCTCTTGTTGGCAAAAATAGGGCAATATGTATCATTGACGTATCATAAAGCAATTTTAATTTCCCTGATAAAGTTTTTACATATCCAATAACAAAACCATTTTCATTGCCGCTTAAAAAATCTACATCTGACGGTTTTTTCTTATTTTTCTTCAAATCATCATATGTTCCAAATTCAGCTTCTCCGTGTGATTTTAGTTTCTTTTTTTTCCAGTATGGCATTGTTAGAATAATTAATGATCCAACCAAAAGAGAGCATATACCTAACTGAAACTGTGAAGTTAATCTAGGAGTTTTTTTCATTATCATTTCCCAATTTCCAGATGGAAAATACATATACTGATTCTTTTTCCCAATAATTACTGGTTTTATTAATCTACGTATTTTTGCAAAAGTTGCATAGTTATTAACTTTTTCCAGTTCTTCCATATAGTTTGTTGATATTACCATTAAACCTGTTATATTTACCAAAATGAACATTATTATTGAAAAAATCCATTTTACAGGCTTCGTATTTTTAAGCGGCTTGTATTTTTTATCCATAATTATTTCCTATATGGAGATAAAATTATATCCTTGCTTACAAAGATATTAAATTTTTTACCTCTCTTTATTTCAATTGTAGGCTGTCTGTTTAAATCTTTTTCAATGATTCTTTCACCGATACTTCTAATATTCTGTGCAGCATCTGAAACACCTGTACCAATATTCACTCTTGACCTGCTTCCAGTCTCAATATTTACATTTAGACCTTCAAGTGATCCTGAAGCTATATTTATAGCAGAGGATAGTAACACACTTCTCATAAGTTTCCAGAAATGGTTGTTAGTTTTTCCTTTCAATCCTGCATTACCTAACAAATCAACTCCCTGCATATTATCAAGCACAAGTGTTGAGCCATTTGGAAATACTAGTCTTTGCCATATCAATAAAACTCTATTCTGTCCATACGTTATACTGCTATCATATTTCCCAATTATTTTTGTACCCATAGGAATCAAAATATTTTTTCCAGTACGGTAGTCATAGACATTTTCTCTAACTTGAGCAATCACATCTCCCGGTAAATCAGAATTAATTGCTGTTACAAGAACGGCTGGAATAAAGCTCCCTGTCTTTAACTCATATTTCCCTATTGCAGGATTTTTTAAATTAGTCGAATAGAAGCTGTCCTGTTTTTGTTTCAGGAATAAGGACTTTGACTTTTGTTTATTCTGATCTGTGTCATTTTCATTTTGCTGTTGTGTATTTTGTGAAGCTGGTTGCTGTTCCTGATATTGTTCTGGTACTTGTGGAGTTTGTGTTGAAACTCCTTTATCAAATCCTATTGAGGATTTTCTCCATTCCTTATATTTCTCTGAAGGAGCTACAGAAGTAGCTGAAGTATTAGTATTTTCATTTTCAGAAACATTAGAAAATGATGGAGGAGAAGTTGAAGCTCCATAACTTGAATCAAAATTATCGTTATTGTAATCTGAACCTAATTGAGAATCATATTGTGATAAGTTTGGCGTTCCCGTTTTATCAGATGCTGTATTTATATTTTCTGTTCCAGACTGTGCTATGGTTTCAGAAACTTGAGGATTTTTATTTGCCTGAGTATTTACGGCATCATTTATATCCAGTTCCGTTCCTGTCGATATTGAATCTACTTTTTCCTGTTCATTTGACTTCATATTTTTTTTTACCTGATTTGCAAAATATATGCTTGCAAAAATTAAGCCTGAAATTATACAAATTAGAATAATGACTTTTTTCTTATCAAAAAATTCTTCTATTGTTATTTTTGAATTTTTTATTGTTCCGTTTCCTTCATCTTCAAGCGATATTTCCTCTTCCTTCTGCTCCGTAAAATCGTCTTCAGAAGTTTCAAAATAGTCATTTTTATTTATCAATTAAAACACCCCCTTTTTATTTTTTTCGGTTATATATTTTTAATGTTTTTTTCCCAAGTGTCATGTGTATTTCCTTTACAACACTATTAATCATAACGTTACGCCCCTCAATTTTCGTGTTAACTAAAGACAGTTGATTATCTAACCCTTTAACATAAAAAGCTGGCATTTCTTGTAAATTTGCCTTCAACACTATAAACGTTTTTTTTCCATTATCAAATACCTGAACTGGTGAAAGTTTAGAATTTTTGTTCCAAAAATATCTATAATTAAGCTTCATCAAGTCCGTTGTACCAATAGCTTCTGAATTATCTTCATACTCATTCATCAATATTTTTCTTTCATTTGGATATTGCCATTCCACTAAAGGATTGTATTCTCCATTTTTAGATTCAATATTAATAAAATAACTGTGTTTATCCGTTACTATATTTATATTAGTCTTGATATCTTCTTCAAGTGGTTTTATGTATATGTATGTTCTATTTTCTTTTCCACCTACAGCTTCTTCAATCATCCAGCGTTCTGTATCTCCACCAGCCTTAAATATTACTTTTTCATTTGGAGCTAGCCTTAAAGTTGTTAAATAGTCTGGTTTAGAATAAACTTCATATATACTGTTTTCAGAATAATTGAATACAACAGATGTCTTTTTTATCGCCTCTTTCTTCCCACTTAATATTCCATCATCATCAAACAGCCTTTGATTATTTTTTACTGTATCTACTGTAATATCATTTTTTGCATTTCCATCATTTGCAAAAATATTCGCTGATATCAATGTCAAAAACAATATTGAGAGTATTCTTTTATTAATTTTCTTTAACTTGTTCCCTGTCATATATCTCCCTCGTTTTTTCTAATTATTTTCCCTTGAAATTGTAAAATCCTTTATTATGATTCCCAATGGATTTTTAGCTACCAGTTCCTCATTTTTTTCGTTCACATAGTCCACAGTAAATACTCCAAGATAACTTGTATTTTGTATTTCCATTCCTGTTTCAGAAAACTGTTTTTCCTTCCATCTAACTTGATAAGTGTTTGAAGTATTTGTAAGTTTATTTGCTGAAACTATATTTACATTGGTTGTAATTTTGTCCGCAAGCATTTGTATTGTTCCTGTTTCCTGAATTACTGCATCCAGTTTTTTTTGTGAATTTTGTGTTAAGAAAAAGGCATTTTCCTTTAATTTATTATCATAATACGTCGTATCTTTCGGAAGAGTTCTTATATCCAAAATAAATTTTGATATGAAATATTTTGTTTCTTTCTCCCAACCTTCAAATTCGATTTTGTCAATACATTTACTTCCATTGGAGCTCCTGTAGTTTTATCAACTTGAACAAGAAATACTTTTATATTTGTTCTTATAGCGAAATATGCCAGTGCCAAACATAAGACAAGAGCAACAATTACACTTATTCCTAAAATCCTTTTTAACTTTGCATTTGTTTCTGCGAGTTCAAACAAAGTCTCGGCTCTTTTTTCAAAACTTGTCTTTTCCCTTTTGGCATCAGTTCTTAATTTAAAAATATCTCTTTTCCTGTTTATTCTTTTTAAATCCAAGTCTATACTCCTTTCAAAAGACTTGGATCAATCATTGTTCCACCAAGCCCTTTTACTATATCCTCTGAACCAAAAATAAGTGCAAGTGCCAAAGCAACGCCTATTAGCAAGGTTATAATTGCAGTCATGTTCGGATCAGTCAGCATTTTGAACACTCCAAATCCTATACATCCAATAGCCCCAAGTGAAAAAACTATTTTCAGTCCATTATTCACATTTGTAAGAAAAGTTACAAGCGTAGCAAATATTCCCGCATTTCCACTTGTAGCCGCTTGAGTTATTATAGTTGTTGCCAAAAACAAAATCATTAGACACATCAATTGAAATTTTTTATTTAACAATACATTTTTAACTTTTATTTTTTTCATTATTTATCGTCCCCTCTTATACAAAAAAGAGCCTATACAAAATCTTAGAAATGTTTTTTCTAATAATTCTGCACTTAGGCTCCTATATTTAATTTTATATATTCTTTTTTTATCTCAATATCTTAGTTAAGGACTTCTAATATTTAAATCTAATTTCATATTCTCACCTCAATTTTGAACAAAAAAAAGAGCCTATACAAAATCTCAGAAATGTCTTTTCCGATAATCCTGCATTCAGGCTCTCTATATTTAATTTTACGCTACTTTGTTTTATTCTTCTTTTAAAATGAGTTTAAGGAAAAGCCCTGTCCTGCCTATACACCTCCTAAAACTAGGCTCTCATTTTTTACGCTGATTTGTTCTTGTGCTAATGTTACCTCAATTTTTTCAAAAAGTCAAGCTCTTTTCAAAAATTTTTCCCATAAACTTTCCGAAATTTTTTAAATTTTGGAAAGCACGCTTACAAGTTTCTCAAATTTAAAAATTTTTAGAAACTTATCGTGATTTTTTCAACAAAAAAAATTGCGAAAAAATGGGCTTTCGTTTACACTCAAAAACTCACTTCGTTCGTATTTAATTTCTTAGAAATTAATAATATTTACATCTTCAAAAACGTATTTTTACAAAAAAGAACAGTTTTTTACTGCCCCTAAATCTATTTATATTTACTTTCATCAAAAATTTTTATCTTTCTAGTTCATCCAAAACTTCCATATCTTCCATTCTAAAATCATCACTTATACCTCCTAAATTTTTATCATAATTTGTACCATTTAAACTTTTACTTTTCTTTTTTCTGTTCCATTTTTTCAGATTTACCTGTTTTTGTTTTGTCAATCTTTTTTTCTTATCCAACACTTTTATGGCTTCTATATTCTTGATAATTTTTTTGACTTTTTCCCTTTCCTGAACTTTGGAATTACCATTTTTTAAAAGTTCATCCTGCAATTTTTTTTGAATTTTTATTTCAATATTTTCTTTTCTTGCCTCATAATTCTCTTTTATTTTTACTTCTCTTTTTAACCAATTTAAGTAATATTTTTGTTCACTTATATCCAAATTTTTGTTAAGTTCTTTTTGCAATCCTTCTATTTTAATTTTACTCTCCAAAATATTTTTCTCCAATTTTGAAAATTCATAATTTGAATATTTATCTTTTATCAAAGTTTCCTGACTGACTATTTCCTCGTTTTTATTTAACTCCTTTATCAAGTTTTTAAGTTCTTTTTCAATTTTATTTATCTCTTTTAGTCCATCTTTTTCATAAATAAATTGCAAATGATTTATATTATACAGTCCATTTTTTTCATCATTGTATTTAACATTTTTCTCTTTTAAATTTTCATATATCTTGTTCTTCTCATCTTCAAAATCTGCAATTTTTCTTAAATATTTTTCCCTAATATTTTCAACTCGTTTATCAAAAATATACTTCTTTTTCCAGTCGTTCTGAATTTGATTTCTTAAACTTTCTAAATTTTTTAAGTTCTTATCTTTTGTAATTTTCAAATATTTTATCCTATTTTTCTCTTTTGTATTTTTTAGTTCCCTGTCAATTTTTTTGTTCTCATTCAGGAATTTATAGTACTTTTTATCTGTCATCAAGTTGTACACAGTATTTTCAATTTTATCTTTTGACATTTTCTTTTTTATATCTCTTACACTCTTTTCTAATCCTCTCAGTTTTTCCAGATTTTCTAAATCTCCTATTTTATCCCTTTTTAAATTTTCATACTCCCTTTCCAGTTTTTTCAATTTTTCAAGTAATTTTTTCATTAAATCTGTTCCAGCTTTTAAAATTCTGCTTTTATTAAATATTCTCTTCTTAACTTTTTCCTTATCACTTAACTCACTTTCTTTTCTATACAAAATCTTGCCATCAATATTTATCACCTCACGATTTAACTCATAAACTTTTTTATAGTCATTATTATTTTCCGCATCTCTTTTCTGATCCTTTAATTAATGATTTTGCACTTACTTTCTCAATTCCTTTCTTTTCAAGTTCAAAATTTAAAAATGTTTCCCACTCTTTCCTTATATTTTTTAACGTACTTCTCTCGTTCCATTTTTTATCTTTTCTCCAACCGCCTTTTTCTATGTTTTTAGAATTATATCTTTTAAAATACCTATCCTTATCCCTTTTAATAGCATCAATTTTTCTTTCAAAAAACATTATATGCACGTGTGGCTGCATATCTCCATCAAAACTTTTTGGATTGTGAATTGCATAATTGTACACATATTCTTTTCCAAAAAGATTTTCACAAAAATTATCCACTATCTTTTTATTTTCTTCAGGAGTAAATTCTCTCGGTAATGAAATTTCAAGTTCTCTGTACAAGTTAGAATTTTTTCTCTCATAAGTTTCTGCACATTTCCAAAAGTTTTTAATGTCGCCAAACTCTTCAGGAAGATTCCTTACTTCCTTAAAAAGTAAATCCTCTTTTTTACCATATTTTTCATCTCTATTTATGTAATCTAAATGTGCAGTAGGCGGAATATATTTATTTCCTCTTTTACTTTTTTTCATTCTAAGATGAAATATTGCCACGATTATACCCCCGTATTATTTTTTATAATCACATATTTTATATATTTATCATTTATGAAAAAATTTCTATCTAATAAAACATCATAATCTTTAAAGTTTATATCAGTATCCAAAATATTTTCAATTTTATACATCCATATTTCATCATTTCTATACAGCTTCATATTATATTTTCCTATTTTATTATCACTTACCTTTATCATTTTCATAATTTTTACAAATGTTTCCTCACTTATATACTCTTTTATTTTCTCATCATTTATTTGATTATTTACTATTAATCCCACATTTCTCTTAAAAGTATCTATTGTTTCATTTATCCTTTTTTTAGGTAAGGTCTTGTAAAAAAAACATATATGCTCCTTTCCCGTCGTTGTCCTTAGCAATCTTATATCGTATATTTTCATATATTCCTCCCAAATTATTTCTTACAATATTCAAACTGATTTATCAAATAAATTTCTTTTGTTTCTATTATTTATTTTTCTTATAATTACAAAAACTAACCATAATACAAATATTATGATTAGCTTATCTCTTATTTTATTTTGTTATAATTTTCTTGATTCAAAAATTCTTTTCAATTGCTCAAAATCATACTCAGCATACTGCTCATTTTCCATTTCTAAGATAACAGTGTTTCCTCCTTTTAAAAACAGTTCTATTTTAATATCATATGATTCTCCTTGATGCAGAACTGACTTTAATTTTTTCTTTGCTTCTTCTATCCATCTTATACCTGTCAGCTCGTTAGCAATAATTATTAATTTTTTTAAATATATGTTTCCATTTATATATTTAAATCTTTCCTTTCTTAATTTCCCAGAAAAATCAAACCCAGCTTCTGTTATAAATTTTTCATAATTTTTATACATTTCATCAAGTGATTTGTAGTTTTTCTGTATCACTTCTCCTGTTTTTAGTTTTATATTTAATCTAAATTTTTTAAATAAGAATAATTTTCTTTCAACTTTTTCAATATCATTTACATCTATTATTCTATCATCAATTTGTATTTGAATTTTATTATCTAATATGTTATTTATTATATCCATAATAATTCCCCTTTTAATTTTCATAATCTTAAATTTCTCATATGTGAGAAAAACTGTCTTTTAAAATGTATCTACTTACAGTATTCACCAATCGTATAATTCCCCAGTTTATCTTCATCAATTTTATAAATACTTTTATTTTCAAGTACAACATAAAAATTCTCACCATCGTTTTCACTATATATCTTTATAACTTTATTTGTTCTACATATATCCAAAATTTCTTGTTGCTGTTTTTCTTGAAGCTCCTGATTATTCCCTTTCTTTTTTTCCAGTTTATCTGATTGATATTTTATTGAAGCTATAGTGATTATAACTAATCCTAAAATTGCTGAAACTTTAATAAATTTTTTCATTTCTCCTCCCCAAATTTTTTATGTATTTTATTTTTCATTCTCTTTATCAAAATCATTACTTTTACTTTTTATCTTATTAATTTCAGATTTCCATTTTTCGATTTTAACAGTTCAATGCCTCCAACAAAAAAATCACAGCCAATCTAAATAACTGTGATTCAATAATTCTTATTTTTTCAATATTTGATTTTCACATGTGAAAAAAACTGCCTATCTCACTTTTTCGTGGTTTGTACTTTAATTTTATCATACCAATTTCTCGGTAAGTCTATGAGTATTTCTGGCTTTCTGTCAACCCATTCTTTATAAAATTTCTCTATCTCAATTTTATTCTTCTTCAAATAATTTTCAAATTTTTCTTTAGTTTCCTCGTTGAAATGCTTGTAGTAAATCCAGAATGTATTCTCAATGCTTCTTTTAATAAATTCTGTCAACGGTATATAGTTTTTATCAATTGAAGCAATCTCCAGTGCCTGATAATAATCATCTCTGTCCTCATTTTTTATTATAGTTATTGGATAGCCATTTTTCATCAATTCCAAGTTCATCAACAACCTACCAGTACGTCCATTTCCATCATTAAATGGATGTACCATTTCAAAGTCATTATGAAATTTAGCAACTTTTTCTATTAAATTTTTATCACTTTCATTAAAGTTGTCTATCAGTTCCTGAAGTTTTTCCTCTACCTGATAAAATGGTGTTGTTTGAAATTTTGCACCCAGTATTGTATTATTTTCCTGCTTAAACCTGCCTCTATTATCCTTGTCATCATTCAGAATCAAAGCATGAAACTCACGTATAAGTCTTATTGACAAGGGCTCTTCTTTTTTCAGAACTTCATTCAAGAAATCCAGTGCATACTCCTGTCCCTTTACTTCATTGTGTTCCTTCAAACTTTTTCCTTTTACTGTTATTCCAAACTGAAGTATTATATCAGTTTCACGTAAAGTTAGAGTATTGCCTTCTATGGCATTTGAATTATATATAAATTCTGTCCTTAAATTATTTTGAAGTTTTCTTAAAATGCCATCATTCAAAGGACGCTCTTTATTTAAAAATTCTTTGAAAATCTCAACCATTTTATTTAATCCTTTCTTCAAATATGTATTGTAAAACAAGTATATCAAATTTTTTTATTTCTTTTTCCGTATTATTATTTCTTGTTTATTTTCGTCATATATAATTTCAACATTTCTTTCTTCAGTATTTATACCAAACTTTTTTAATAATGGAACAGAAAGAGTTGCTTTTGCCCCTAATCCATTCCCCGCTTTTGAAAAAGAAATTTTAGAATTTCGTTTTTCCATTTTATCTCCTTTAATAATACCTAACAGTTTACTTATATCACAGTTAGGTACTATTGTCAATATATTTTTTAAGAATTATTAAATCTCAATTATTAAATTGTCATTGTACTATTAATTTTCCCAAACGTAAGAAAAACTAAAACTTATTAGATACACAGCTCACTTTTATCTTACAAAGTAAACTTTTTTCCTCTTTATCATAATAAACTCCCTTTATTTCATCTACTTTAAGAAAAAATCCTTTATATCCTTCTTCTATTTTTGTATAGTAATTATCATCTTCATTCAGTTTTCTTATTTCCATTCCAATTTCAATTTCACTATCAACAAATATTAGTATTATATTTCCCATATCATAATTTACTTTCTATTTTTATCGTTTATATAAACTTCATTATACAAAAATTTATTTACTAAATTTTTATAATCTATTGCATATTTAATGGGATTAGCTGAAGAAGAAAATATAAAACTAACTAAAGATAATTTGACTAAACACAATATAGCATTTTTTAAAAATAAAGATATTAGCGATGAAGATAAAAAGAAAATGATTGAGTTAATGCAAGAATTTTATTATAAACAAAAGTATGAAAATAAAGATAAATAATTTTGTATTAGGGCGTGTCTGAAAAATAATAAAAATTTTATTTTTTTGAAAAAAATTGTCTCCTTAAAAAAAATTGATATTTTGATACATGAATTTGGAATTTTATATTACATAAACAATGTTTATTAAGTCGAAGAAGCAATAATTTAATAGGAAAAGAAATACAAAATACTTTAAAAATTATAAATTACTAACAAACTGTTTAATTTTTCTCATATGAGAAAATCAGTATATTATTTACAGTGAGGTGTTAAAAATGGGAGTTTATAAAGATGCTGAATGAGGTACTTGGTTTGTAGAATTAAGATATAAAAATGCTTACGGAGAGCCTAAAAAGAAGAAAAAGAGAGGTTTTAAAAAACAGTCGGATGCAAAAAAATGGGAAGCTAAATTTTTAAATTCTCTATATTCTGATCCTGAAATAACCTTTGAAAATTTATATAATGAATACATTAAAGATAATGAAAAAAGATGTAAAAAAACTACTTTATATAATAAGAAATCTTATTTTAAATCACATATTTTACCATATTTTGGTAAAATGAAAATAAAAGATATTTCAGCTCTTGCCATTCGTAAATGGCAAAATGAATTATTAAAAAATAATTATTCCCAAACTTATTTATTTACTCTGCACAAACAATTATCTGCATTTTTTAATTTCGCACTCAAATTTTATAATCTTAAACAAAATCCATGTTCTTTATCTGGAAGTATGGGTGGAAAAAAATCAGAAAATGAAATGAAAATATGGAATTTGGAAAACTTTACTCTCTTTCTTACAAAAGTTCAAAAAGAAGAACCTAAATTAACATTTGAATTGTTATTTTGGACAGGTATGAGAATTGGGGAACTACTAGCCTTAACTTTTGCAGATATAGATTTTGAAAATAACATTATAAAAATAAATAAAACATTGAGTAAAGTAAATAATATTATATTGATAACAGATCCTAAAACTAAAGCCTCCATCCGAAATATTCAATGTCCAATTTTTCTTATAGAAGAAATAAAAAGATATAAAAATAATTTTTATGACTTTAAAAAAGAACAAAGAATAATTAATATGACTAGACATGGCTTAAGTAGATATATAAAAACTTACTCTAAACGTTTAGGATTAGAAAAAATTAGACTTCATGATTTTAGACATTCCCATGCTTCTTTCTTACTTCATAAAAATGTTAATATCTTAGTAATTTCTAAAAGGTTGGGACATGAATCCCCATCAACAACTTTAAATATATATGCACATCTTTTACCTGAATCAAACGATCATTTAAAATTCATTTTGAATGAAAAAAAAAGTTTTGTCCCCAAATTGTCCCCAAATGGAAAAATAGGCTATCATTAGCCTATTATCAAACATCTAATTTGCTCTGTTTTCAATCATTTTTTCAACAAGGTTTCTAGCATGATCTCCAATTCTTGTAAAATGTGACACAACATCTATATAATAAAGTCCAGCTTTTACATCACATTGCTGCTTACTGACCCTTTTTATATGGGCCTTTCTTACTTCCTTTTCTTTGGCATAAAGTTTATTGTGCAAGTCAACTACTGCAAAAGCTTTTTCTGTATCGTCATTTTTTAGTGCTTCTTCGGCTGTTTCAATAATTCTTTTCGAAATTCTGAACAGTTTTTCAATTTCTTGGTGAGCTACATCAGTAAATACTACTTTTTTCTTAATTTCATATCGCACATCTCTTATAATTCCGATTGCATGATCCCCTATACGTTCTACATCACGGCACATATCAAGATACATGCTGATTTCTTCCCCGTCTTTTTCAGTTATATGTTCTTGAGATAATGTTGTTAAGTATTTTGTGATTTCCTGATCAATGTTATTTATTGCATCTTCTGATTTTTCTACTCTTTCTGCATCTTTTTCGTCGTGATCATGGAAAAATTTAACTGATCTTTCTAAACTTTTGAGTGTGATTGAAATCATAGAAAGCATCTCCTGTTTAACTTGTCCCAAGGCAATTGACGGTGCGGAAATTAATGCTGAATCCAAATATTTTGGCTTATGTTCAACTTTATCTTCATCTTTTTCTTTAATTACTTTTACAACTATGTATTCTAATAGTCCAATGAATGGAAATAATAAAATTGTTGTCATGACATTGAATGAACCATGTGCAAATGCTATTGTAACTTTTGGATTCAAATGAAGAATTTGAGCCATTTTTTCTACAAATATAGAAAATGGTGACAATAAGACTAGAAAAATTGCTGTTCCAATTATATTGAACATTGTATGTGATAAGGCTAATCTTTTTGCAGAAGTATTTGCACCAATTACTGCAATTATAGCTGTAATAGTTGTTCCAATGTTATCTCCAAAAAGTACTGGTAAAGCAGCTTTTAGTGTTATAAGGTTTTCTTGATATACATTTTGTAAAATACTTATTGTCGCACTTGAAGCTTGTACAAGCATGGTAATTATAGTTCCAATGAATACTCCTAAAATAGGTTGATGACTAAGTTTTACAGTTAAATCTGTAAATGCTGGTAGATACTTAAGTGGCTCCATTGCACCTGACATTAAAGTTAATGCAAAAAATATTCCTCCAAAACCAAACAAAATTCGACCCAAATTGTTTATGAAATTATGTCTTACAAAAAATAGGCATGCTGCTCCTAAAAATAATATGGGCAAAGCATAATGCGTGATATTAAAACCGATAATGAAAGTTGTAATTGTTGTACCAATGTTAGCTCCCATAATAATCCCTATTGCTTGTCTTAAAGTCAAAAGACCTGCTCCAACTAATCCTATCGTAATAACTGACGTACCTGAACTTGACTGTATTAAAGCTGTTACAAAAATCCCGACTAACACACCTAGAAATGGTGAAGTTGTATATTTATCCAAAATAAATCGAAGTCTATCTCCAGCCGCCATTTGCAGCCCATCCCCCATATATTTTATACAGAATAGGAACAATCCTAATCCTCCTAGAAATCCGAACGCCATCTGCTGATAGTTAATCGTATTGAGTGCTACTTCATTCATCAAATCAATCCTCTCTTAATTTTTTATTTTTTGATTATGATTTTTTGTTCAAAGTTAGAATTTTTAGTCAAATTCTTTCTTCGTTATATTTATATCATATTTTTTCTAAATTTGCTATTATTTTTTACTGTGTATCAAAGTAAAAATTTTGTCTAGTTTGGTTTATAATTTTTAGTAATTTTTATTCAATAAAATTTATATTGATGCGATAATAACGATAATAAAAAGATAATCATTAATTTTAAAGAATAGTGATATTATTAAAACATTTTTAGTATAATTATTGTGTACTAAAAAGTAAATTAATTGTTTTAAAAATAAAACACTTTTATAATATTTGATTTATTGAATTTTAACAATAAATCTTTATGAAAAAAGAAGATGGAATTATGGAAATCCTTTAGGAAAAATTTAAATAATACATAAATAATAAAAATCTTGTAAAATTATTTGACTTAAACTGATTTTTTCTGATATAATGAATTTAAGAAGATAATAAATTTTAGGAGGAATATAAAGATGAAAATTGTAGTTTTCGATGCAAAACCTTATGATATTGAGTTTTTTGACAAATGGAATGAAACGTTTGGAGCTAATATTACGTATTTTGAGGAAAAATTGAGTCTGAAAAACGTGATGCTTACTAAGTATCAAGATGTTGTCTGCACATTCGTAAATGATGATTTGAATGCAAAAGTACTAAATATCCTTGCAAAAAATGGAGTAAGATTAATTGCCGCAAGATGTGCTGGGTATAACAATATTGACTTGAAAGCTGCCCGTGAAAACAGAATTACTGTTTTAAGAGTTCCTGCGTATTCACCATATGCTGTTGCTGAACATTCATTGGCTCTTCTCATGTCAGTAAATAGAAAAACTCACAAAGCTTACAACAGAACGAGAGAAGGTAACTTTAGTTTAGCAGGGTTAACTGGAATGGATTTAAATGGAAAAACTGCTGGAATTATAGGAACTGGTAGAATTGCGAGAATTTTCATAAGAATTTTAAACGGATTAGGAATGAAAGTTATTGGTTACGATAAATTCCCTAATGAACAAGCTGCAAAAGAAGAAAATTTCACTTATGTAACATTAGATGAAATATTTGCAAATTCTGATGTGATTTCATTACATTGCCCATTATTCCCTGAAACAAGACATACAATTAACAAAGAAACTATTGCTAAAATGAAAGATGGCGTTATTATCATCAATGCTGCTAGAGGTGGATTAATTGATACTGAAGCGCTAGTTGAAGGATTAAAAGATAAAAAAATCGGTGGAGCAGGACTTGATGTTTATGAAAATGAAAGCAGTTATTTCTTTGAAGATGAGTCAGCAAGCGTGTTAGAAGATGATTTGCTAGCTAGATTGCTATCGTTTAATAACGTCGTTTTAACTTCTCACCAAGCATTCTTAACAAAAGAAGCGTTAGACAATATTGCTGAGGCAACATTTAACAATATTTTATCTTATGTAAAAGAAGAACCATTGACAAATGAAGTTTGGTACAATGAAGAAACTGGTAAAGTTGTTGAAGGTTTAAGAAAATAATTATCATCTAACAAAATATTTAAAAAAGTTTTTATTTTCTAAGAATTTAAAGAGAGGCTGTTTTAAAGGGCAGCTTCTTTTAATATTTTCCTAAAATTGAATTATAAAAAATTAGAGTTTTAGTAAATTTTTACTTAAAAAGAGAGGTATAAAAAATATGGATTTATTTGAAATAAAAAAACAAAATGAAATAAATGAAATTAATATTGAAGAAATTAGGAGGCATCTTTGACCTTGAAAATTTGAAAATTGAAATAGAAAATTTGGAAAAACAGACATTTGAGCCTGATTTTTGGAATGCTGAAAACAGTCAAGAAATTTTGAAAAATATCAGTGCAAAGAAAAAAATGCTTGAAGAATATGATAATTTAAACGGACTTTTTGAAGATGTTTCTACGATTATCGAGTTTATTGAGATGGGAGACAATTCTTTTGAAAATGAGCTTGAGCAGAAAGCAAAGAAGTTAGAGAATGAAATTGACAATTTTAAGACTAAACTGCTTTTAGATGAAGAATACGATACGAATAATGCGATTCTTACTATAAATTCAGGTGCTGGCGGTACAGAAGCCTGCGATTGGGCAGAAATGCTTTACAGAATGTATGACAGATGGGCTAATCGTCATAATTTTAAAGTAGAAGTTCTGGACAGTCTGGCTGGGGAAGAAGCTGGGATAAAAAGTATTACATTGAATATAAAGGGAAGTTATGCTTACGGCTATTTAAAGGGAGAAAAAGGTGTTCACAGACTTGTTAGAATTTCTCCGTTTGATTCAAATGCTAGACGACATACTTCATTTGCCGCAGTAAATGTAACTCCTGAAATAGAAGATGACGTGGAAATAAATATTCGTACAGAAGACTTGAAAATTGATACGTATCGTGCGAGTGGAGCTGGAGGACAGCACGTAAATACAACAGATTCAGCTGTAAGAATTACACATATTCCAACAAATACAGTAGTTACTTGTCAAAATGAACGTTCACAGCTAAAAAATCGTGAAACTGCAATGAAAATATTAAAATCAAAATTATTTGAACTGGAATTGGAAAAACGGGAAAAGGAAATGGCAGAATTAAAAGGAACCGAATCAAAAATCGAATGGGGAAGCCAAATCCGTTCATATGTTTTCCAGCCTTATAAAATGGTAAAGGATCATAGAACAAAGGCTGAAGAGGGAAATGTGGAAAAAGTTATGGATGGAGACATTGATTTATTTATAAATGAATATTTAAAATATTCTAAATCTTAATAAATGATATGAAAAAATAAAAGAAGTTGAATAGATTTAAAAACGAAGGTTTTATTTTGTGAAAAATAAGAATTATTAATTGGTTGTTGGTTTGTATTTATTTGAACATTCTATTTTTTACTTCCTTTGTAATAAATTTGTATATATTAAATATAAATATATTGTATATAAAATACAAAATAAAATATTAAGTTTGTATATGTTTAAATTCTAATTTAATAATAATATAATAAAATTCATTAAAACAAAAACATAAATAAAGAATAAAAATATCTAAAAAAATAAAATAAAGTCCTTGAATAATTTCAAAAAGTGAAGTACAATTATAGTAAATAATAAAACTTTTTAGAAAATATAAAAACTTTAGGAGGTAATGGAATGGGAACGCCACATATTGGGGCAAATAGAGGAGATGTTGCAGAAACTATATTGTTGCCGGGAGATCCGCTTAGGGCAAAATATATTGCAGAGACATTTTTGGAAGATGTTGTTCAGTATAACAATGTTAGAGGGATGCTAGGATTTACTGGTACTTATAAAGGGAAGAAAGTATCTGTTCAGGGAACAGGAATGGGAGTGCCTTCGATTGGGATTTATTCACATGAACTGATAACTGAATTTGGAGTAAAAAATTTGATTAGAGTAGGAACTGCTGGTTCTTATCAGGAAGATGTAAAAGTTAGGGACGTTGTTATCGCAATGTCGGCTTCAACAGATTCTGCTATTAACAAGTTGAGATTTAATGGAGCAGATTATGCACCTACAGCAAGTTCAGACTTAGTTTTCAAGGCTTATGAAATTGCTAAGGCGAAAGGATTGAATGTAAAGGCTGGAAATGTATTTACAAGTGATACTTTCTATGGAGATGATCCTAATGCTTGGAAAAAATGGGCTGAATTTGGAGTATTATGTGTAGAAATGGAAACAGCACAACTTTATACAACTGCAGCAAAATTAGGGGTAAATGCCTTGACATTGCTTACAATTAGTGATTCATTCATTACTCATGAGGTAACAAGTGCTGAGGAAAGACAAACAACTTTCAATGAAATGATAGAAGTGGCCTTAGAAACAGCATTACAGCTTTAAAATAATTAAAGAAAATAACTAAAGGGAGAAAAAATTAGTGGAATTTTATAAAAGATTAGTTATAAAAATTTTGGAACGTAGTTCAGTTGGATCTGAAAATAGAATTTTGAAAAAGTTAAAAAGCGGGTATGACTTGACACAGAGAGAAATGTCAGAACTTGAAGAATTACTGGAAAATATTTTATAAATAAAGATATTTAATAAATCTTTATCTTTGAGACAAGGGGATTATCCCCTTGTTGTTAATTTAAACTAAAAGAAAGGAAAATAAAATGAAAATAGAAAATTTATATCCTGAAAAAGTTTTTCACTATTTTAGTGAAATTTCAAAAATACCAAGAGGTTCAAGAAAAGAAAAAAAGATTAGTGACTGGATTGTAGAATTTGCGAAGGAAAGAAATCTGGAAGTTATTCAGGACAAGGCATTAAATGTATTAATAAGAAAGCCTGCAACAGTTGGATACGAGGAATATTCACCACTTATCCTGCAAGGACATATGGATATGGTTTGGGAAAAAAATAAAAATACACAATTTGATTTTGAAACACAAGGAATTGAACTTGTTGTGGAAGATGGATACTTGAAGGCAAATGGCACAACACTTGGGGCAGATAATGGAATTGCTGTGGCTTATGCACTTGCGATACTTGACAGCAATGACTTGAAACATCCAGCACTTGAAATTATTATCACAACTGACGAAGAAGACGGAATGAGCGGAGTTAATAACCTTGATTTTGGAATTTTTTCTGGAAAGACGCTTATAAACCTGGATACTGAAGAATATGGACAAGTTTATGTGAGCAGTGCAGGTGGTGCGAGAATCCTTAATGAGTTTAACTTTGATGCAGAAAAACTAGAAGAAGATGATACTGTCATAAGCGTTGATGTGAAAGGGCTTATAGGTGGTCATTCAGGTGCTGAAATTCATTTAGGATTAGGAAATTCAAATAAAATTTTGGCAGAAGTTCTGAATCACTTAAACAAAAAATACACTCTTGCAATAATGGATATTGACGGTGGGGAAAAGACTAATGCAATACCGAGAGAGGCTGTGGCGTTACTGGCTGTGAAACTTGAGGATGAAAAAGTCAGTGATTTTGAAAAATTAGCAAATCTTGCTTTTGAAAATATAATAAAGGATTTTAAAATTATTGATAAAAATCCAGTTATTGAAGTGAAGGAAGTTAAGAAAGAGGAACTAAAAAATCAAGGGAAATTATCAATTTCAAACACAAATGCTGTTATTTCATTTTTCCACGAATTTCCAAATGGAGTTATCTCAATGAGTAAAGATATAGAAGGTCTTGTAGAAACTTCAATAAATCTTGGAGTTATAAAAACTGAAAATAAAGATGGAAAAATTACAATAAAAATTCAGGCATTACCAAGAAGTTCGGTAAATAAATCACTTGAAAAATTACTAAATGATGTGAAGGAACTTTCTGAAAAATATGAAGTGGCAATAAAAGTAAATTCTCCATATCCATCTTGGGAATATCGAAAAGATTCAAAGATTCGTGAAATAGTTGTAAACTCATTTAAAAAAATAACAGGAAAAGATCCTGAAATTAAGGCAATTCACGCTGGACTTGAATGTGGAATTTTTGATAATAATATGGAAAATGTTGATATTATTTCAATCGGACCTAATATTTACGGTGCTCACACTCCTGAAGAGAGAATGGAAATAGAGTCAGTTGGAAAAACTTGGGAATTATTGTTAAAAGTTTTGGAAGATTACAACATTAAATAAAAAAGGAAAAGTTAGAAGGAAATGTTAAATGAAAAAAGAGCCAAGTAAACAAGAAGAAAAATTGAAAATAAAAGAAATTATAGTAGTCGAAGGGCGAGATGACATAACAGCCATAAAACGAGTTGTAGATGCACACATTATTGCCTTAAACGGCTTCTCCGCATTATCTGAAAAAACAATAAATAAAATAGTTGAACTATCAAAAAATAACGATTTAATTTTATTTACAGATCCTGATTTTGCAGGAAAAAAAATTCGTGATACATTAAAAAAATATATTCCAAATATAAAACATGCTTTTGTAAGTCAAAAGGATGCAACGAGAAATGATAATATCGGCGTGGAAAATGCCAATGATAAAGCAATTTTAGAGGCATTAAAAAATGTTGTTACAGCTAATCAAGATGGTAAAAATAGATTTAATATTAGTGATTTGATTGATAATAGATTTGTTTCTGGAAGTAATGCAAAGGAACGTAGAATAATGCTTGGAGACATGCTGAAAATTGGCTATTATAATGCAAAACAGCTTTTAAAGGCTCTTAATTCATTTAATATTTCACGTGAACAGTTTAATGCAGCAGTTAAAAAAATAAATAAAAATGACATATAAATTTAGAATAACTAATCAATATATAAAAATTGTAATAAATATTGAATAAGCAATGAATATCATAAAGCTAAAACAGAATACCTGAAGAGAATTTTTAATTTGATATTTGAACATACGATAGATTTAGAATCTAATCGGTAGGCATGTGTGCAAGGAGGCAAAATAAGAATGAGCGGACCTAAGGTAAGTAAGGCAGAATTAGACAGAATGAGACAAATAGAAGTACAGAAAAAAAAGCAGATTATGTGTGAAATTAAAAATAAAGAGAGGATAGTTAATAATTTTGATATAAGAATTATTGATTCTGATATTCATGAAAAGTTAGCTAAAAAATTTGAAATTATAAGAAAAAGATATTATAAAAGTTTAAATGAATTATCGAAAAAATCTAAAATTAAGATGGAAATTGATAAATTAGAAAGAATAAATGAAAATTCTGAAACAATATTAAGGAAATTTGAGAAGAGTTACGATACGGTATTTAAAAAAATTGAAGAAAATATTAATAAATTAAGTCAAAATGAAATTCAAGAAATAAAAATGAAAATAATTCATTTAGTTGATGAAATTCCAGAAAAAGGGGAAACGGAAACTGAGATCATTTTAAAAAATGTAGAAAAAAATATAAATAAACTGTTTAAAGTAAATAATAAAGATGTTGGAAAAATAAAGAATATAGAATTTCAGGAAATAAAATTAGAAAAACATGATAGAAGAAAGATATTTAGCTTTTCTATGAAAAATAAAAAAGTGAAAAAAAATGAAGAAATATCTTTATCATCTTCCAAAGAAATAGAACAAAATACAGAAGAAATTTTAGATAAACTTTATGATTTTATGAAGTCAGATAAATATACTATAGAAGACAGGCAGAGATTTCTTTGTATGGAAAAAGAAATTCTAGATATAAAAGAAGAAAAAGGAATCACTTTAGAAATAAAAAAATTATTGATATTGGAAAAAAAAGAAAATATAGAAACAAATTTAAAAAGAATAGAGGTAAATAATAAAGAAGTAGAATTTTTATATGATGATTATTTGAAAGAGGCGTACTATATTAATCATCAGAATATAAAATCAATAAGAGAATTTTCATCAAAAGAAGATATAAAAAGTGAGATTGAAATTTTGAGAAAAAAAGGTGAAGAAATATCTAAGAGAGAATATATTAAGGAACAGCTTGATGAAGTTATGTTAAAGCACGGATATAATGTAATTGATTCTGAACATATAGAAAAAGCAAAAGAAGATAACAGATTACTTTATGAAATTGATGATTCTACAGGAATAGATGTTTTTTTATCAGAAACCCAGACTCAGATGGTAACATTAAAAATTGTTGGAATTGGATTTGATGAAGAAATAACAGAAAGAGAATCAGACAGGTTGTACGAGGAGCAATGCAATTTTTGTTCCATGTTTCCAGAGCTAGTAGAAGAATTAAGAATAAGAGGAGTTATACTTAATGAAGTAAGATATAATGAGGCTAATAAAAAGTATAATTCAAAAATCAAAATTAAAAAGAATGATAAGACCAAAAATAAAAAGAAAAAATCAAGAGAAAATATTAATAATAAAAAATATAGAGAAATTAAGAGGTAAATAAAAATGAAATGTCAATATTGTGGTTCAGAAATTGAAGATACAGATAAGGGATGTCCTATTTGTTGTGACACGAATTTAACTGAAGAAGAAACTGTAAAAGGAAAAGTTGAGAAAGAAAATGAAAAAACAAACGAAGAAGGGTTAGAAAATGATGAATCTTCAAATAAAAAAGAGAAATGGATAGCTGAATGCATGGAAGGGCATAAAACAGAAATAGACAAAGATGACAAGGAATTTTATTGTGAAGAATGTGAAGAAAATTATATAATAAGAGATGACGGAATATGTAAAAAATATCCAAAGAATCAAGCAACAGATGTGAAAGATGATCTAAATTCAGACGAAAAAACAAATATTACAAATGAAAGAGCAGTATTAAGCGAAAAACAGAAAAACGAAGAATTAATTTCTTTAATTTGGAAAAATAATAAAAATGAAGTTATTAAAATACCTAAAAAAGGTGGAACTATTGGAAGAGACGGAGATTACGGCTCAAGTTTATTTAATAGATATTATATGAATACAATATCTAGACAGCACATCAAAATAGAATTCAAAGGTGGAGACTGGGTAATTTCTCATCTCAGTAAAGTAAATGATACAGAAATAAACGGAAAAAAACTGGAACATGATTCTTTTCTAATTTTAAAAAATAATGATGAAATAACACTTGCTAAAAAGATTTCTTTCAGAGTGGAAATTAAATAAATGTATATTGACAGAATACTTTATCCGATTCATACTTTAGGTCCTGGAAATCGAGCCGTTATTTGGACGAAAGGGTGCTCAAAAGGGTGTAAAAATTGTTCTAACCCCGAATTATGGCATATAGGAAAAGCAGCAAAGAGCAGAAGTGTTAAGGAATTATTTCAAATTATATTAAATATAAGCAGAGAAAATCGAATAGATGGTATAACTTTTACTGGTGGAGATCCGATAGAGCAATTTGATGAACTGATTGAGTTTATTAAGTTGCTTAAAGAAATAACAAATGATATTTTGGTTTATACAGGAGATTATTTTAAAGATTTAAGTAAAAATAGACAGGAAAAAATCAAAAAAAATATTTCTGTCTTAATTGATGGACCATATATACATGAATTAAATTTTAAATATGTAAATTTAAGAGGGTCAAAAAATCAAAATATTATATACTTTAATAAAAAATTGAAATATAAATATAAGAAATATATGAAAAAAGGCAGAATGATACAGAATATAATTATGGGAGAAAAAATAATATCTGTAGGAATACACGATAGGCAGGAGGAAAGTAACAGTGGATAAAAGACCAAAGTGGCAAAAAGAACTTGAAAGTTTTAAGGGAATAAAATCTACTTTTATAATTGAAGGAAATATAAATGATATATACCCTTATTATTTGGATGAAAATAGTGTTAATTATTTAGATTTAGATTTTCTTTTAACTCAAATGCTTAAAATTGATGAAGAAAGTAAAGATAATGATAAATTAGAATATGATTTTGTATTCTGTAATCCAGTTTTAGGATTTTACAATAAAAGAATTCACACTAATGTAGCTAATGTTTTGAGAGATTTCGATAAATCTGGTAATAATATTTTTAAAAAAGAAAAACCGAATTACATAGTAGATGATATTGAAAAATTTTCAGTTATTGTTAAAGAGGCGATAACAAGTAAAAAAGAAAAACCCGTTGCAGTAATTATCAATTTTGCAGCAAGATACATATCTTCACCCACTTCATTAGATACAAATGAAAATAATATGTTTATAAATCTATTTGAAGCTTCAATGAACGCAAAATCAGTTAAAGGTTATTCAAATACTTTGATATTAGTAGTTGAAAAGTTTAACGACCTTCCTTCCTGGTTTTATTATAATAATCCTAATGTTAGAACTATAACGATACCTAATCCTGATAAGAAAATAAGGCTTAATTATATAGAAAAAAATTATAAAAATGAATTAGAAAATAATATAAAAATTAAGAGCAAATTTATTGATAATACAGAAGGCTTAAAAAATAGAGAATTGAAAGAATTAAAAAATCTTTATAAAAGATATAATAGAAAAGACTCTGATTATACGTTACTGGATGCTTTAACGATGTATAAGTATGGTATCAAGGAAAATATGTGGGAAACAATAGATGAAGAAACAGTAAATAATCTTGAAAATAGTTTAGAAGAGAGAGTAAAAGGGCAGGATAGGGCGGTTAAAAAGGTAAGTTCGGTTATAAAAAGAGCAGTTACAGGAATGTCAGGGTTACAACATTCATCAAATGGAAATAAACCTAAAGGAATTTTGTTTTTTGCAGGTCCTACAGGAACAGGTAAAACAGAGCTTACAAAAGCATTGGCAGAAGTGCTTTTTGGAGATGAAAATAACTGTATAAGATTTGATATGAGTGAATATTCAGAATCTCATTCAGATCAAAAATTATTTGGAGCTCCACCAGGATATGTAGGATATGAAGCTGGAGGACAATTAACAAACGCAGTAAAAGAAAAGCCTTTTTCGATACTACTTTTTGATGAAATAGAAAAAGCTCATCCTTCGATAATGGATAAATTTCTTCAAATTCTTGAAGATGGAAGAATGACAGATGGACAAGGAAACACAGTATATTTCTCTGAATCATTGATAATTTTCACTTCAAATTTAGGGATAACAAAAAAAACAATAGATTCTTCTGGAAATGAAAGAAGAGAACAGTTGGTAAGCATAGATGAAACTTATGAAAGTATGGAAAATAAAGTTATAAATGGAATAAAAGCTCATTTTAAACCAGAAGTAGTTAATAGAATAGGAAATAATATAGTTGTATTTGATTTTATAAGAGATGAAGTATCTCAATTAATTGTAAAATCACAAATAAAGAAAATAAATGAAAATATAAAAAGATTAAAAAAAATAGATATAGAAATTAGTCAAGAAACGTTAGAATACTATTATAAATTATCAAAAGAAAAAAATGTACTTGAAATGGGAGGAAGAGGAATAGGAAATATGATTGAAGAAAAATATATAAATGAGTTATCTAACTATATATTTGATTCGAGAAATGAAAAAGGTAAAATAATTATTTATGTTGAAAATGAAAAAATAAAGTTTAAAAAAGGAGAATAATCTTTATGTTTAAATATTGCTCAAGAAACGATATTGGTGTTTTATACGGTATTAATGATGATAAATTTATGATTAATGATGTTATTGTAGAAACTGGAGATTATAAAGGTGAAGCTGGAAATTATATAAGTGCTGTATTATGTGATGGAGTAGGTGGACAATTAGAAGGTGACAGAGCCGCTTTAGAAACTCTAAAAAATCTAAAAGAAATAATAAAAGAAGATGTTGCAAAAGAAGAAATTATTGAGAAAGTAAAAGAAACTAATGATTTAATAAGAAAGCTTCAAAAAGAGGAAAATAAAGAAAATGGACTGAAAACTACATTAGTTGGGATTTATGCAAATCAAGATGTTTTTATATATTATAATCTTGGAGACAGCAGGGCTTACCGATATAGAAAAGGTTATTTTCAAAGGTTGACAAGAGATGATTCAAAAATACAAGATATGCTGGATAGGGAAATTATAACAGAGGAAGAAGCGATGAATCATCCTGAAAAAAATATAATCAATAAATGTATCGGATATTCAGATGAATGTGAGCTTAATATCTATTCTTCAAATATTGGATTAATACCTGATGATATTATATTTTTATGTTCAGATGGGGTTACAGATGTTATTGATGACGATACATTGAAATCAATTTTTGATAAAAAAGGTTCAATAGAAGAAAGCTTGGAAGAAATACATTCTCTTAGTCTAAAAAATGGAAGTAAGGATAATATAAGCTTAATTATAATCAAAAAGGAGAACCAATAAAATGAGTGATAATAACAGAATACCAACAATGCCACAAAATGAAACTATTGAGAGAAGTGCAACAGTACCACAAAATGGAACTATTGAAAGAAGCGCAACAGTACCACAGAATGAAAACATTGAAAGAAATTCAACAGTGCCGCAAAATATAGATGCTGAAAGAGAATCTACGGTGCCACAAAATGATTTTAATAATATAAGAAATGAAGAAATAGATTTAGATGGAGAAAAAACTTATATTTCTGATAATGGACGTTTAACTTTAAAAATAAAAGATACAGATGAAATAAAAGTAAAAAGTGGAGAATCAAGACTTTTTAAAAATAAAGTTTATAATAATGAGGGAAAAGAAGTAGAAGTACTAATAAAAATTCTTAAAAATATAGATATAGAATCTGATGCTAAAAAATTAGAGAATAGAAAAAAGATTCTTAAGTTAGTATATAAAAAAGGAAAAGAAGTAGAGAAAAATAATTTAGCTAGAGTTATATCTTATGGAAAAGTCATTACAGAAAAAAATCATGAATATTTTGCAGAAGTTTATCGATATTATTCAGGTGGAGATTTGTTTAATAAAGCACCTTTAAAATATGAAGAACTAGAAAAAAATGTAATTCCTTCACTACTTAAAGCTTTGAGATATCTACATAGCCATAATATAGTTCATAGAGATATAAAACCTGAAAATATTTATATTGATGATAAAGGGAAAATATACTTAGGAGATTTTGGAATAGCACGTTATATAGAAAGTAATATAGATTATGATGAAAAAAAATTTGGAACTTTAGGATATGCTGCACCAGAGTTATTACTTCCTAATACAGGAAGAGTTAAAAAAGAATCTGATTATTATTCATTAGGACAGACATTGTATACTTTATTTACAAAAAAATTAATGTATGAGTCTGTTAAAGATAAAAAATTACTTAATGATGATATGATGAGTGATAAATATTATGGATTGTCAAGATTAAATGAACATAAGTTATTTGAAGCTTTAATAAGAGGGCTGTTAAAATATTCTCCTGCAGATAGATTTAATGATAAACATATAGAAAGATTTTTAAAGGGAGATAATACTTTAAAAAGAGAAGTAAAAATGGAAGAAGAGGGTAATTTTGATTTTCCTTTAAGGATCTATGGAAAAACTCTTTGGTCTAAAAATGAAATGTATGACTTCTTAATTCAAAATAAAGATAAAGCAGACGAGATATTAAATAATGAGTTTCTTTCGCAAAATTTTGAAAAAAATAATATGCTGTATGATGCAAAAAAAATGTCAGATATAGAAAGATTATATTTAACTGGAGATAATTTCGAGAAAAAATATCAACTTTTTGAATTATATAAATTTTTAAAAGATGAATATATATTTGTATGGGGAAATGAAGAAATAAAAAACTATAAACAAATTCCCTTTATTCCACATCAAGAGTTAAAACGTCTTCTTCAAAGAGGAGCTATACAAGAATTTTTAACAAAATCAGAATTTGATACTAAATTCATAGAAAGACTTGAAGAAATCAAGAATTATAAAAGTATACTAATAGCTTTTATATTAATAATTTGTTTTGATCCTGATAATAATGGAAAAAATGTAAAAGAATATACATATCGAAGAAAAGATTTTAATGATTTAATCAAAGAATGGATTAATAATAAAAATGAGGCATTGACACCATTATTAGCTTTATTGTATATTAATGGATATGATGTGGATATAAATGAAAATAGCTTTAATATGTTGAAATTTTTAATGGCACTTGAGAAAGAAGCAAAAGAAGATGAAGTCAAATTAAAAATAAGGGAAAAATTTTTAGAAAGAAACATAAACAATATTAATTACAAATATAACAAATTAAAAACCGTAATAAATGACATTAATAGCTCTAAATATGAAGCAACTGGTTTAGAATCACAAGAAATATTAGATAATATTTGTAATTGCCAAATTTTTCTAGAAAAAATGGATATAAACGAAATAATGAGAACCATTAATAATTTTGAAAATAAGTATCAAGAATTTGAAAGAAGATTTGAAAATAACCCATATAGTGTAATAATGAAATCTTATCCTGAAGATGTAATTGTAACAAGACATTATAGCAAATATCCCCAAAATATAGAATTAAGAAAATACAATGAAGATTTTAAAAAAGAAGTCTCTGAAAAAAAATTATCATTGAAAAATTTAACAAAATATCTGGGAAATGTCAGAATAGCACCATTCTATTTAGCTTCGATAATATCATTCATTTTAGGGTATGTCTTTAGTATAAATAATTTGTATGCTAATATTGAAAATGTGGGAATAAGAGATATTCTTCCAACATTTCAGTATTTATTTTATGGAATAGGAGTATATTTTATAATTAAAGCTGTAACTTTTACAATATTACAGATGAGTACAGATTATAAAGTCATTGAAAGAGAATATGATATTCTTTTTGAGAGAACTTTTGGAAATGATTATGAAAAAAATATAGATCGAATATCTGATTTAATTCATAGACAAGCACAAGGAAAATTTGAGGAAGATTATTCTGAAGCTGAGAAAAAATTATATGAATTAGCTAAAAAGTATGGTCAATCTGTCGATAATTATAAAAAAATAAGAAAAATAATAGAAAAAATACAGCATGTACTTCCAGTGTTATCTATGACGTCAATATTGTTTTTTACGTTTAAGAATCTTGATATTTTTGCTAATGAGTATTTCTTCTTTAAAATGTACTGTTATCTTCTATTTCTTGCAACAATATATATATTTGCAATAGAGACGCACATAGACACTTACTTTTCATATTCAGTAAAAATATGGTCAACATTATCAATAATTTCAATAATTGGAGTCTATACTTATAACCGTTCAATTGAATACACTTTAAACTCTTTAATTCCTTGCGGAATAGCAGTAGTACTTTTTGCGATGCTATGGAAGAATATTGAAAAAATTATTGAATCTATTGATACAAGTACTATAAAAGGTGTATTATTTTACATTATGTTAATTCCTGGAATTTTAGTTCCGCTTAGTTTACTAACTACGTCTCAACAAATAGGATGGTTTTATTTTTCTTTATTATTAGCAGTGCCAGCTGCGATTGGAATGTTTTTAAACAGTGGTAATCTTTTTTCAGGATATGTTTTATATAAAATACCATTTGCATTATTGGGATATTCTTTAATAGGAATGACTCAAACTTCGATGTTTAGTTTAACGGGAATTTTCAATGGATTTATAGTACTTCTTTTAGGAGATGTCTTAGTAGTGATTGTTCTGATGATTCTGTTTGGAGTAATTGCATCAATCTTTTAAATAATCTAAAAAATTTTTATTAAATTTTGAAAAATATAGTGGAAAAGATATAGTAACGAATATTTCTATACTTTTCCATAATTTTTTTATAAAATAAAAACCCCTGAAAACCAGTGTTTCCAAGGGCATATAAAATAATACAATTATCTTTTTGAGAATTGTGGGCTTCTTCTTGCTTTCTTTTTCCCGTATTTTTTTCTTTCAACCATTCTTGAATCTCTTGTTAAGAATCCTGCTTCTTTTAAAGCTCCTCTTAATTCAGCATCAGCTACTAATAAAGCTCTTGAAACACCATGTCTAATTGCTCCTGCTTGTCCAGTGTTTCCTCCACCAATTACATTAACTTTTACTCCGTATTTGTTTAAAGTTTCTGTTAATTCCAATGGTTGTTCTACTATTTTAGCCAAGATTTCTCTTCCACCAAAATATTCTCTCATATCTTTTCCATTTATTGTTACTCCAGTTTCACCTGGTACTAATCTTACTCTTGCTACTGAAGTTTTTCTTCTTCCAGTTCCTAAATATTGAATTTTTTCTGCCACGAAAATTTACCTCCTATAACTCTATTCTTTCTGGTTTTTGTGCTGTATGCGTATGTTCTGTTCCTGTGAATAATCTCAATCTGTTAATCATTTGGCTTCCTAATTTGTTTTTAGGTAACATTCTTTCTACAGCTTTTCTGATTACTTCAGTAGGTTGTTTTTGTAACATTTCTTCTAAATTTCTTACTTTCAATCCACCTGGATATCCACTATGTCTGTAATATTTTTTGTCTAATAATTTGTTCCCTGTTACAGCAATTTTATCAGCGTTCAATACGATAACAAAATCTCCTCCATCAACGTGTGGTGTGTAACTTGGTTTATGTTTACCCATTAATCTAACTGCGATTTCAGTAGCTAGTTTTCCAAGTACTTTTCCTTCTGCGTCTATCTCATACCAGTTTCTTACAACTTCTTCTTTTTTTTGCATTACAGTGTATTTACTCACTTTGTTTCCTCCTGTTTTTATTCTCTATTTTATAGAATAACGGTCCTTTGTGGGAAAGGCTCATATTAGTTAATTATATATTATTTCCTTTTACTTGTCAAGTGAATTTCCTTGATATTTTTCCATTTGAAGAAATTTAAAAGATTTTATTCATAAAAAATACCATTTTTACTTTTAATCCTTGTAAAATTCAATAGATATGTTCGACAACCTAAATTTTTTATTTATACAAGGGGTCAAGACCCCTTGCTTCAGAATATTTGTTTTATTAAATTCTAAATACATATTACTGTCAGACAGATTTTGCATATTTATAGTAAAACTGACTTAAAACCAAACTCAAAAGCTACGACTATTTTACCCAAACCCTAAATTTATATGATTTTTAATAGTTCTATTTTAAATGGGTTCGAGTTATTTCAAAATTTTATAAAAATATTCATTCAAATTTTCCCAATTATGTTTTTCATCGGTTATTTTATTGATATTTTCTTCCATTATTTCAAAGTTTTTTTCAATATATTCATTAAGAATTTCTATTTTTTCTGAATAATCCATTTCCAGCATTTGAATCTTTTTTTCCAATAGTTTTTCTATTTCCATTTTTACTTTTTCATCATTTTTCAGTTCTTCATTTAAAAGTTTTGAAAATTCCATTGGTGGATAAATCTTTTTATCAAGTATCCATTTTGTAGCAAGTAGCGAACGTAAAACATAAAAATATTTTTTTATTCTTACTTTATCTCCTTTTAAATATTCACGATAGTTCGTTTTTGCCATATTCAAGTAATGATACAAATTTTTTTTAGGCGAAAAATAGTGTGGCAATAATTTTTTTAATTCTTCAAATTCTTTCGTTTTTTTATATACAATTGGAGAATTACACCATTCAAGCAAAGCGGGATTTGTTTTATACAGTAATTTTAACGCCTTTTTTATATCCCAACCACTAATGTCCAGTGTTTCATCAAGCTGCCATTCTATTACATCCCGAATTTCATTTAGTTTCAAATATTCCTTAGTTTCCCTCACATAAATAAATCTCACATCATAATCGCTATCTGGCGAAGCAAATCCCCAAGCACGACTTCCAGATTCCACAGCAAGAATAATTTTTACATTTTCTATTTTTTCAATTTCTTCTAATTTTTGTTTTATAATTTTATTCATTTAATCCCTTCTTTCAAAATTAAAATTTATTGTCAAATATATTTAAATTATACCACAAAAAATAAAATTCTAAATAAAAAAACAGAGGGTAACATTTTTTCAAATATATTTGAAGTGTAATGTAAATTGATTATTTTAATTTATAGAGGTATCCTTATTATAGAAAGGTGAATATTATGTTAAACTATAGGGAAACTGAAATATTAAATAACCTTATTAAAGGGAAAAAATATAATTTTAAATTAATATCTGAGAAATATGGAGTTTCAGACAGGGCGGCCAGATATTATATTAATAACATCGACAGCATTTTGCGGTTACTTGACTACAAAATTACTAAAAAGGCTAAAAATAGCATTTCTCTTGACACTAATCAGGATTTTAAAAATTTATTTGAGATTTTGGAAAAAATTCATAAATTATCTATAGAAGACAGGATAGATATTTTAAAGTTAATATTATTTTTTGACGAAAAAGGACTTAATATTACAAAGATATGTGAAGAACTTGAGATTTCTAGAACAACAATAAAAAAAGATTTGAAACTGATATCAGAAGAATTTAAAATGCAAGGAATCGAGCTAGTTTATAAAAATGCTAATGGTTATCGCCTTAATGGTAATTTTCGAGAAATTCTCATAAAAAAAATTGAACTTCTAGAGAAAATATTTGGCTCCCTTAATGATAAAAATTCTTCAAAAGTAGTAAAGGCACAGGTTTATCGTTATTTCTTCAAATATATCAAACAAAAAAATATTGAAAATACAAAAAAATTTATTGTAGAAATTGAAAAAGTGATGTTTTTAAATATAAATGAGGAAAGCTATAATAAAATATTTTCTTATGTGTTAATTTTATTAAATTTCGAGAAAATTTATGAAAACAGCAATGATTTGACTGCAAAGAAATTTTTAATTAATACGGAAGAATACAAAAAAATTGAAAAAATTTTAAAAAATATTTTGAATAAAAATGAAATAAAGACTGAGATATTGATTGAAATAACAGATTTAATAATGGGGATAAATATAAACAGTTTAAAAAATAATTCGTTTGAAGACTGGATAAACGAGGAACTGATTATAAAAAAAATGATTTCCAAAGTGAGCAAAATTGTAAAAACTGACTTGACACGTGATGAAATACTATATAACGGACTTTTATACCATATAAAGCCTGCTATGTACAGAATAAAAAATAATATTCAAATTACAAATTCGGTTTTTCAGGAATTAATTTTAGAAAAAGATCCTATTTTGGATGTAGTAAATAAAGCTATAGAGGAAATTGAAGGGCTTTTTGAAGTAAAGTTTCCAGAAGATGAAATTGCTCTTATGGGCTTTCATATAAAGGCTTCCATCGAAAGAAACACTTCTGAAAAAACTAAAAAGGTTATATTAATTTGTGGACTGGGTTATGGCAGTTCAAAGGTGCTTGAACAAAGTTTAAAGGAAAATTATGATTTGGATATTGTAGATGTTCTGCCATACTATTTAATAAAAACTTCAATGCCAAATTATGCAAATATTGATTTAATTTTATCTACTATCGATTTAGAAGAAAACTATGATATTCCTGTTATAAAAATAAATCCATTGCTTAAAGAGCAAGATTTTATCCTCTTATCAAAATATGGAATAAGAAAAAATATAACAAAAATTTCTTTAAAGCAAATAATGGACATAATAAAAAATAATACAACCATAACAGATGAATATAAACTTATAAATGATTTGAAAGATAAACTTGAAAATAAAATTATTGATGACTTATCTGAAGCAGGAATTATTTTAAAGAAAATGCTTAATAAAAACAACATTCAATTTGTCAACGAAGTTAGTGATTGGAAAGAAGCAATAACTAAAGCTGGAAATATACTTCAAAAAAACGGATTTATCAAGCAAGATTATATAGAAGAAATGATAAACATGATTGAAAAACATGGAGCTTATATCATTATTGAGGAAGGAATGGCAATTCCACACGCATCAATTTCAAAAAATGTATTAAAAACGGGGATTTCATTATTAATTGTAAAAGAAAAAGTTCTATTTCCAAATGGAAAAGGCGCAAACATATTTTTAAGTTTTGCAACTACCAGCAAAACAGAGCATCTAGGAATTTTAAATGACTTATTTGAATTAATTACAAAATATAACTTTATTGAAAAAATCTCAAAAATAACTGAATATGAAGAATTAGAAGAATATTTCAGAAAGGAACTCGTATGTTAGAAAAAATACTTGATGGTAATATACAAATAATAGATTCAGTAATTGACTGGAAAGATAGTATCAAAATTGCAGGAAAACCTCTATTAGAAAAAAATATAATAACGGAAAATTATATCAACGCTATGATAGAAAGCATCGAAAAACTAGGTTTTTATGTTATTTTAAGAGACAATTTGGCAATGCCGCATGCAAGACCCGAAGACGGTACATTGGGAACTGGAGTAAGCCTTTTAAAACTAAATAATCCAGTATATTATGGCAATTCTAAAGTACAGCTGGTATTTGTGCTGGCAACTAAAGATGCTGATAGTCATATGGAAACTCTTATGCAGTTAATGGAATTGTTTCAAGATGATGAAAGTATTGAAAAATTAATAGTTTCAAAGGATTATGACGAAATATTAGAAATTATAAAAAAATATTGATTAAAAAAAAATAAAAATAAATTATAAACAAAATTAGGAGGAGATTATTATGAAAATAATGGCAGTTTGTGGATCAGGATTAGGAAGTAGCTTTATGGTGGAAATGAACATTAAAAAGGTTCTTAAAAAAATTGGTGTAGAAGCTGAAGTTGAACATTCTGACTTGGCATCAGCACTTCCAGGAGCAGCAGATGTATTTGTAATGGGAAAGGATATTGCAGAAAGTGCAACAGTTCCAGCTGATAAATTAATTGTTTTAGACAGCATTATTAGTATGCCTGAACTGGAAGAAAAATTAACAGATTATTTCAAAAAATAAAAATAAACTTGTTCGGAAACTATATGTATCTAGAATTTAATAAAACAAATATTATGAAGCAAGGGGTCTTGACCCCTTGTTAAAATAAAAAATAAGTTGTCAGACATATTTAATATATCAAAAAAATAAAATATAAAATTTAGGAGGGCAAAATGAAAGGCTTATTAACTCTTATTGTGGACATTTTAAAAGTTCCGTCAATTTTAGTTGGATTGATAGCTATGATTGGTTTACTAGTTCAGAAAAAACCAGCTACAGATATAGTAAAAGGTACAATTAAGACGATTTTAGGATTTTTAGTGCTAGGTGGAGGAGCAGGACTTGTTGTAAACTCGCTAGCGCCTATGGGAAGCATGTTTGAACAAGGATTTCATGTTCAAGGAATAGTGCCTAATAATGAAGCAATTGTTTCATTGGCATTAAAAGAATATGGAACAATAACAGCGTTAATAATGGCGCTTGGAATGTTCTGGAACATATTTATCGCAAGATTTACGAAATTAAAATATATTTTCCTGACAGGACACCATACTTTGTATATGGCATGTATGATTGGAATAATATTAAAAGTTGGAGGATTTAGCGGGCCTTTATTAGTAATCATTGGTTCATTGACATTAGGACTTGTAATGGCAATATTTCCTGCACTGGCACAACCTTATGTTAGAAAAATTACTGGAAGCGATGATGTTGGATTTGGGCATTTCAGCACAATAGGGTATGTTTTATCTGGATTTGTCGGATCTTTAGTTGGAAAAGGTTCAAAATCAACTGAAGAAATGAAATTGCCTAAAAATTTAAGTTTTTTAAGAGACAGCTCTATTTCAATTTCATTAACTATGATGATAATTTACTTAATTTTGGCATTAGTTGCGGGAAAAGAATATGTTGAAAAGGAATTAAGCAGCGGAGATAACTTCTTAGTATTTGCAATTATTCAGGCTATAACATTTGCAGCGGGAGTTTATATTATTTTATCAGGTGTTAGACTTGTTCTTGCTGAAATAGTTCCAGCCTTTGTAGGATTTTCTGAAAAGCTTGTACCAAATGCAAAACCTGCGTTAGATTGCCCAATCGTATTCCCTTATGCGCCAAATGCTGTATTAATTGGCTTTTTATGCAGCTTTTTAGGAGGAATTGTTGGATTATTTATGCTTGGTATGTTAAAATGGACTCTTATCTTGCCAGGAGTAGTTCCTCATTTCTTCTGTGGAGCGACAGCAGGTGTATTTGGAAACGCTACTGGTGGTAGAAGAGGTGCTTCAGTTGGAGCCTTTGCAAATGGACTATTATTGACATTCTTGCCTGTAATTTTATTACCAGTGCTAGGAAATTTAGGATTTGCAAACACTACATTCTCTGATGCAGATTTTGTAACAGTTGGAATTGTGTTAGGTAATATGGC
This sequence comes from Leptotrichia buccalis C-1013-b, assembly GCF_000023905.1. Classification (NCBI taxonomy): domain Bacteria; kingdom Fusobacteriati; phylum Fusobacteriota; class Fusobacteriia; order Fusobacteriales; family Leptotrichiaceae; genus Leptotrichia; species Leptotrichia buccalis. Next base: position 1,094,694 of record NC_013192.1, read on the forward strand.
AAAACATATATCTCCAGTAGTAATTTCTGGAATAATCGTTGGAATAACTGCTATTTTAGTAGCCTTTGGATTTGTACCTTCAAAAAAATCAGAATAAATCATTGTTAAAACAGAAATAACAATTGACTATCATTTGGAAGGAGCCAAAAATGAATAGTGATTATAATGAAAAAGTGAAAGAAATGAAAAAATTAGCCGCCAATATTAGGATAAATACACTAAAATCCCTTACTAATCTAGGTTTTGGGCATTACGGCGGAAGTTTATCAATTGTTGAAATATTAGCAGTACTGTATGGTGGCATTATGAATGTTGATGCTAAAAATCCACATTGGGAAGGCAGAGATTATTTTGTGCTGTCAAAAGGGCATGCAGGCCCTGCACTCTACACAACTTTAGCTTTAAAAGGATTTTTCCCGCTTGAAGAAATTTACACATTAAATCAGAATGGAACAAATTTGCCAAGCCATCCAGATAGACTCAAAACAAAAGGAATTGACGCCACAACAGGCTCTCTGGGACAAGGAATCTCAATTGCCACAGGAATCGCAAAAGCCTTACAAATAGATAAAAAATCTAATAGGGTATTCTGTATTGTTGGAGATGGAGAAATAAATGAAGGACAGTGCTGGGAAGCATTTCAGTTTATTGCTCACCATAACTTAAATAATTTAACGGTGTTCCTCGATTACAACAAAAAACAGCTGGACGGTGCTTTGGATGAAATAATAAAGCCATTCTCTTTTGAGGAAAAAATGAAATCATTCGGCTTTGATGCTGTTACTGTAAAAGGAAATGATATTGAAAAAATGTATGATATTTTGAAAGTGCCTCGTAAAAACAATGAAAAACCACTATTTGTAATACTTGACACTATAAAAGGGCAAGGTGTCGAATACATTGAAAAAATGAAAAATTCTCATCATCTAAGATTGACTGATGAACTAAAGCGGGAAATCGAAAAGGCGATAAAGGATTTGGAAAGCGAGGTGGAATAAATGATAAAAATTTATACTGGAACTTCAAAAAAAGATGAAATAGAAATGAGAAAAGTTTATTCTTCCAAACTTTGTGAATTACTGGAAAAACATAATAAAGTTGTAGCTCTTGAAGCTGACTTAATGAATGCAATTACAACTGACAAGATACAGGATAAATACCCTGAAAGAGTTATAAACTGCGGTATAATGGAAGCAAATATGATAAGTGTTGCAGCTGGAATGTCCATCGCTGGAAAATATCCATTTGCACACACTTTTACGGCTTTTGCGAGTCGAAGATGCTTTGATCAGCTCTTTATGTCTGGAGCATATCAAAAAAATAACATAAAAGTAATTGCTTCTGACGCAGGAGTAACTGCCGCCCATAATGGAGGAACTCACATGTCCTTTGAAGATATGGGAATAATGAGAGGACTCGCTAATACAGTTGTACTAGAAGTAACAGATGCCACAATGTTTGAAAATATTCTCGAACAAGTTGCTACAAAAGATGGCTTCTACTGGATTAGAACAATCAGAAAAAATGCATCAACAATTTATGAAAAAGGTTCAACATTTGAAATTGGAAAAGGAAACTTATTAAGAGATGGTTCAGATATTACTTTAATAGCAAACGGAATTATGGTAGTAGAAGCCTTAAAAACAGCAGAAAAATTAAAAAACGAAGGAATAAATGCCGCTGTAATAGATATGTTCACTTTAAATCCAATAGACAAAGAGTTAATTGAAACGTATGCACAAAAAACAGGAAAAATAGTAACTTGTGAAAATCATAGCATTCATAACGGTTTAGGAAGTGCAGTTGCTGAAGTAATTGCTGAAACTGGAAATACAAAATTAAGAAGAATTGGAATAAAAGAAAGATTTGGACAAGTTGGAACATTAGACTTTCTGATGAATGAGTATGAATTAACTGCGGAGCATATTTACGGAGCTGCGATGGAATTACTGAAAGATTAAAATTCATTTTAATTAAAACCAAAATTTTTGAATTTGGTTTTAAAGACTATTACGATAAATTAAAAAATATACTCAATAAACTGAGAAATTGAGAAGTTTAAAGAGTATATTTTTATTTTATTATTTTCTTACAATAAAAAGTTTATCATTATTACTGTATTCTACCAAGAAAATATCATTAATATCCAAAACATTGTACTTTGCTAGTTCTTCCTTCAGCCATTCATCATTTTTTCCAATATGCTCTAAATTATCTTCTATTATTTTTCCTTCTGAAACTAATAAATTCGAATAATTTTCATCATTTTTCTGTATGACGATTAACTGTCCATTTGATTCCATGAATGCATCTTCAATATCTGATATTTTGAAAATGCCTTTCGTTCTTAGCTTTGTATAAAAATCAGGAATAGAAAGAGTTGCCTGAGCAAAATTTTCTGTTAGCATTTTTCCGCCTTTTATTAAGTATACAATTTGTCCATCTATCATTTTTTTTACATTCTTGTTTGAATTTTTTAGAAAATCTATTGTTGTCATTAACAGTCCCCATATTAACAGAACTATTAGAAACTGAACTATTGTTATGCTAGGATTGTAAATCACACCACCAATAATTCCCCCAAGAACATAGTTACCTATCTGATCTTCTGTTGAAGTTGGTGCTAGCTGGCTTCGTCCGTTTAAATTCATAAATACGACCAAGGCAATAAATCCGATTGTAAGTTTTATCGCTACAGGAATTATAAAATCCAAATTACATCATCTCACTTTCTCTATTATTTTTTACTTTTAAAAATAAGAAAATTCATTATTCTTTAAATGTCTTAATTTCATCTACGTAAGGTACTGTCATCTGTTCAACTAGAATATTATTGTCTACCCAGTGAATCTGATAGAATTTATCCCTTATTTTATAAACAGTGTGTTCTGTTATTTCAGGAGTATTTATAAAAATCTCATCTTCTCTTACTTTAAATTTTTCAGCTAATTTTTTAATAACACTTGCCGAATTTTTATAAACTTTTTCCTGATTATTTCTAGCCCTATAATTTTCAAAATGATACAAGCCAAACAGAAAAATAAACATTAGTCCAAGCATGCTAAGCTGCTTATCTCTTAAAGAAATGCTTCCCTTAAACCATTTCCAAAATGCAAATAATACAAATGCAATTACTAAAACAATCATAATAAGAAAAAATTTATCAGTTATAATTTTTTTGTTCTCTAAATAAATAAAATTATAAAATTCCATATTTTTAGTATTATCTCCTTTCTAAAATTTTAAAATGATAGCTATTATATCACTTTTTCCATACAAAATAAAGAGTTTTACAAAAAAATAATTTGAAATTCTAAATATACTTTAAAATTTTGTTCTTAAATATTCAAATTAATAATTTTTATTTTAAAGTTTATCAAAATGCTAATTTGAATACTTTAAAATTAGGTTTTTATTTTAAAAAATAAATTGGAAAAAAATAGCAAATTTGCTATAATATAAAAGGTAAAAAAAATTCGACAAAATGGAGAGAAAATTAAATTGAAACAGGAAATGAATTTTGATAAAAAAGGAAAAATGAATATTTTGGCACCAGCTGGAAATTATGAAAAACTGGTTGCAGCTGTGAAAGCTGGGGCTAATGAAGTGTTTTTTGGTCTAAAAGGATTTGGAGCGAGAAGAAATAATGAAAATCTGGCAATGCAGGAAGTGTTTGACGGGATTGACTATGCTCATTCACGTGGCGTTAAGACACTTATGACTTTAAATACTATTTTGAAGGACAGCGAAATTAACAGCATGTACAACAACATTAAGAGAGTTTATGAACATGGGATTGATGCTGTTATTGTACAGGATTTGGGATTTGTGAAGTTTTTGAAGGAAAATTTTCCAGATTTGAAAATTCATGGAAGTACTCAGATGACTGTAGCAAATCACATTGAAGCCAATAAATTAAAGGAACTAGGGCTTACCCGTGTCTGTCTTGCAAGAGAACTTTCCTTTGAAGAAATAAAAAGCATTCGTGAAAATACCGATATTGAACTGGAAATCTTTGTATCAGGTTCGCTTTGCATTTCTTATTCTGGAAATTGCTATATAAGCAGTTTTATTGGAGGAAGAAGTGGAAACCGTGGACTTTGTGCCTATTCTTGCCGTAAAAAGTTTACAGATGAAAATGGGGAAAGTGCTTATTTTTTAAGTCCTAATGATCAGTTATTGCAAGAAAAGGAAATAAATATGTTAAAAGACATTGGAATTGATGCAATAAAAGTTGAAGGGCGAAAAAAATCAAGTGAATATGTTTACGAAACTGTAAGCTATTATGACAATATTTTAAAAGGTACTCCACGTCCGACGGAAAGTTACAAACTTTTTAATCGTGGGTATTCAAAAGGATATTTTTATTTGGATAATAAGCTTATGAATTTCAAATATTCTTCAAATTTTGGATATTTTCTTGGAGCGAGAATTGGTGAATCGAATAATTTTAAAATTGATGATGAATTAATTTTAGGAGATGGAGTTCAATTTGTGGATGAAAATTTTGAGCAAATTGGCGGAGAATATGTAAATAAAATTCGGATTATTGAGGCTGGAAAAAGTGAAAATTCTGGAAGAAAAAATAAAAAGCAAAATAGTCAGAAAGAAGGAGAAAAAGTCCAAAAGGCTGATAGATTTGACATTGTTTCAATCGGAAAATTGCCAAAAGGGACAAAATATATTTACAAAAATTATTCTAAAGAAATTAATGACAGAATTATCCATAATATAAAAGTTTCTAAAAGATATGCAGCTGTTAATGCCGCATTATTGGCAAAAAAAAGCCAAGAAATTGAACTTACTCTGGAAATTGAAAATCTGAAAAATGAAATAATTTCTGTTACGAAAAAAGGGAATATTATTGAACAAGATGCAAAAAAATTGATTACAAAGGAACAAATCGCTGAAAAAATTGGGGAACTTGGAGATACGACATTTGAGCTTGGAAAAATTCAGATTGACTATGATGGAACTTCATTTATTCCGTTTAGTGAGCTGAAAAGTCTGAAAAGAGAATGTGTTTCGGAACTTTTGGAAAAACTGCTTGAATCTTACAAAAGAAAAGCTATTGAGCGAAAAACATACAATTTTGAAACAATTAATCTGGAAGATGGAAAAAATAAAAATAGTGAGAAACCTATTATTTCAGCACTTGTTTCAAATGATGAGCAGGAAAAAATTTGCCGTGAAATGGGAATAACAAAAATTTATCGAAAACAGTTTGATGTTGCAAAAGAAAAAAATTTGTCAAAAACAAGTAAAATAAAAATAGGTACAAATCTGGTTTCCAATCTTTATCAGGCGATTATGGGAGAAAAAACTGGAGTGACTGGACAAACGCTGGACTGGAATTTAAACGTTTTCAATAACCATACTATTGAAATGTTTTCGAGATTTAAAAATCTTGAAACAGTATTTTTATCGCCAGAATTAAATTATCGCCAGTTAAAAAACATAAAATCTGATAAGCTGAAAAAAGGACTTGTGATTTATGGCTACTTAAAAGGAATGTATATTGAGCATAGAATCTTTGACAAAGAATACAAGGAGCTGGAAGGTGAATTTTATGATAAGTACAAAATTATAAGAAATGAACTTGATAATATTGAACTTTATTTGGATAAGCCGATGAATCTGATACCGAAGCTGGATGATATTTATGAGTTGGATTTGGATGAACTTAGACTTGATTTTACTTTTGAAACTGGGGATGAAGTGAGAAAAATTATAAGAAGCGTTGATACAAAAAGTGGGAAATATACTCCGTATGCTTTTGAGCAGGGAGTTTTATAAATTTAAGAAGAATTGAAAATTGTAAAAAATTGGTTTGGAAGATAAATTTGAAATAATAAGGAGGAAACTTGGAAATTGAAAAAAATCAGAAATATCTGAAAAAATTGTATTTACTTTTGGGTGCATCAATTTTTATACACTACGGTTTAGTAATATTATTTAGTATTCTGATATTGATAAATATTTTTGTGACAGGCGAGTATAAAAAAATTTTTAAGGATAAGTCGCTTATAACAATTGGGATTGTTTTAGGTTTTTCAATTATAACATCTGTATTTTACAGGAATATTTTAGGATTGATTGCTGTGCCGATATTTTTGTGCCTTGTAGTTGGACGTTATTATACGTTAGTTGTTAATGTGGAATTTAAAAATAGAAATTTAGAATGGATGGCAAAATTTTCTGGAGTCTCATTTTTCATTGGACTTTGCGAGTTTTTGTTTACACACGACAGAGCGGGATATTTTGCGTATTTTAATCCAAATTATCTGGGAAGCATTATGATGATGTCGGCGATTATAAATTTATATTTTGCCTTTGAAAAAAAATCGAAAATAAATATTTTAATATTTTTTGTAAATATTCTGACAATTTTTCTAACTGGCTCAAGGTCATCATTAATCGCAGTAGTGCTTGGAATATTTGCCTTGTTTTTTTACTTTTTACGAAAAAGATACTTTGCAGGAGGAATTTTGCTGCTTTTGGGATATGCAATTGGAGTGATTTCAGGAGTTTTGCCGTTTTTGAGGGAAAATACGCTGGTGGAGTATTTTTGGCTAAGAGTGGAAATAATTGACATGGCATTCAGAATTTTCAAAAGAACGAATATTTTATACGGACATGGAAATTTTTATTATTATAAGTTTACAAATCACGTATATCCACATTCTCACAATGCTCTTGTGGAACTGCTTTTAAGCTATGGTCTAATTGGAACAATTGCCCTGCTTACAGTGTTTTTGCGGTATTTATACGATATTTTAAGAAATGATAGAAATAATGTTTTAAAAATTGCATTAATCGCTGGAATTGTAGTTCATAATTTTACCGATTTTGCGATATTTTGGATACAAACTGTGCTTTTATTTATTATGGCTCTATCTTATGAGGAAGAAAATGAACAGATACGTAGTTATGGTTTTAGAAAAATTGGAAAAATAACAAATAAAATTGAGAGGAATAAAAAATGAGAGATAACATATATGTAGGACTTGTACATTATCCTGTATATAACAAAAATAATGTAGTTGTGGCAACTTCTGTCACAAACTTTGATATACACGATATTTCCAGAACTTGCAGAACCTACGATATAAAAAAATATTTCATAATCACTCCAGTCGATGCCCAGAAGGAATTGACAAGCAGAATTATCGGCTACTGGACTGAAGGAAACGGAATAGAATTTAACAAAAATCGAAATGAAGCTTTTGAAAATACAGAACTTGAAGATTCTGTCCAAAGTGCAATAGAAACAATTGAAAAAATTGAAGGAAAAAAGCCAAAAATCATTACAACTTCGGCAAAAACTTTTCCAAATACTGTTAGATATGATGATTTAGGCAAGGAAATGGTTGAAGATGACTCGCCATACTTGATTTTATTTGGAACTGGATGGGGACTTACAAATGAAATTATGGATTTATCCTACAAAATTTTGGAGCCGATTCGAGGAAAGACTAAATATAATCATTTATGTGTCAGAAGCGCTGTCTCAATTATTTTGGACAGATTGCTCGGAGAAAATTAAATAAAAAAATATACAAAAATTAGAAAGGACACACTTATGGAGGAAAAAAATAAAAAAATAGTGGGAATTGTGGTAGTTAGCCATAGCAATAAACTTGCAGAAGAAATAATAAATTTTGTAAAAATTTTTAAGCAGACTGATTTTCCATTGGAAAATGGCGGAAATGCAAACAGGGAAGTATACGGAACAAATATTGAAAATGTGAAAAATGCAATAATTAGAGCAGATAACGGTGCAGGAGTCCTTGTATTTGTGGATATGGGAAGCTCTGTATTCAATGCGGTTAAGGCTATAAAGGAACTTGATGGAGAAGTTGAAGCAAAAATTGCAGATGCGCCTTTGGTAGAAGGTATTATTTCCGCTGTTGCAGCTAATTTTGATGGAATAGATTTGGACGAGTTAAAAATAATTGCTGAAGATAGTAAAAAATTTACAAAATTGAAAAAAAAGATTTAAGAAAGAGAGAAATTTAAATAAAAAATGGAAAATTTAATAAATATAGGAACAATCGTTGGAACACATCATTTACGTGGAAGCGTCAAAATTAATTCGATTTTTGAGAATATTGAAGTTATTGAAAATGAACGTGTTTTATTGGAAAAAAATGAGAAAAAGAAATTGCTTGTTGTGAAGAAAGTGAAAAGGCTGAATGAAAAAAAGGCAATTTTAGATTTTGAAGGTATTGAAAATATTGACGAGGCAAAAGAACTGAATGGCTTCAAAGTTAAAATTCGACGTGATTTACTGCCTGAAAGAAACGAAAACGAGTTTTACATAAAAGATTTATTTGGGATAGAAGTGTTTTCTGAAAATGAAAAAATTGGGGAAGTTGTAGACGTAATGGAAACCGCGGCTCACAATATTTTAATCATTGAAGATATTGAAACAAAAAAAGAAATAATGGTTCCATTAATTGATGAGTTTGTAACAAAAATCGACTTTCCAAACAACAGAATTGAAGTAAGCCTAATTGATGGAATGCGAGAATAATTAAAATTGTAAAGAAGGTAAAAATTAATGAAATTTAATGTACTTACGTTATTTCCTGAGCTATTTGAGCAGTATTTATCCCAAACTATTTTAAAACGAGCAATTGACAAGGATATTATTGACTTTAATATCGTAAACATCAGAGATTACGCCAGAAATAAACATAGCCAGATGGACGACATCCCTTTTGGTGGCGGCGCTGGAATGGTTCTAAAGCCAGAAGCCTACTGGAACTTCTTTTACGAAAACTACGAATTTTATAATAATGAAAATTCAGATTTAAAGAAGCCTTATGTAATTTTCTTATCTCCGCAAGGAAAACAGCTGACTCATAAAAAAGTTACAGAACTTTCAGAAAAAGAGGAAATCGTGCTTATTTCAGGACGTTATGAAGGACTTGACCAAAGGGTAATTGATAAATTTGTAGATGAGGAAATTTCGATTGGGGATTATGTGCTGAGCAGCGGGGACTTGCCGTGCCTTGTGATAATGGATTCTGTAATTCGTATAAAGGAAGGCGTGATAAAAAAGGAGTCTTTTGAAACTGACTCATTTTACAATGGGCTTTTAGGTTTTCCACAATACACAAGGCCCGTAGAAATAGATGGATATTCGGTTCCCGAAGTATTACGGAGTGGGAATCATGCTAAAATTGATGAATATAGACAGCTCCATTCGATCGAGAAAACTATGAAAAATAGAATGGATTTATTTGAGAAAAAATTGGCTGAAGATGAAGAATTTTTGAAACTATGTGAAAAATATAAATTGAAATTAAAATAAGAAGAGTGCTTTTTCTGGACTCCTTTTTATGTATTTTTTTCAACAGTAATGTTATTTTTGGTTTTATGTGGTACAATTAAAGTAATAATAAAATATTAATTAGGAGGAAAGTGCTATGTATTTAATTGATTTTTTTAAAAAATTATTTAAATCTAAAAATATTGGAATTATTATATGGCTTGTGTTTAATATCTTAATATTTATTTTTCCTTTTATTTCAATAAGTCCAAATTATCCGATATTAGGTTTACTTTGTGGAATAGCTGTATATGTTGGTACGATAGCTATTGTTTTATCTCCATTAGGTGAATGGTTTTTTAGACTAATAAATGGGTGCAAAAAAATAATTGATCCAAGGATTATTAATCGTTTAACTCCATTATTTAATGAAGTTTACGCGAGGGCTAAAATGAATGATCCAAATTTATCCCCCAATATTAAATTATATATGCTTAATGATCATTATCCTAATGCTTTTGCCTTAGGAAGAAATACAGTTTGCGTGACAAGAGGTCTACTCCATTTAGATGATGAAAAAATTAAGGGAATTTTCGCTCATGAATTTTCACATTTATCAAACAAGGATACAGATTTCCTTTTATTTATCTATATTGGAAATTTATTTATGACATGTGCTTTTATGATTGCTAGAGTAATGATTGGGATAATGAGCTTCATTTTAGGAGTGGCAACTAGTGATGACGATGATTTCGATATTATTAAAGGTCTTAGAGGTTTAATTTTTTCCTATATAGCTGATTTTTTTTATGTGATAGCTGTTGGATTGTATACAAAATTAGGACTCATCCTAGTACGTCACTCTATGAGAAAACAAGAATATGAAGCAGATAAATTCGCATATGATTTAGGTTATGGTGAACAGTTAAGAGATGCACTGACAGAATTACTAGATGTAAATGAAACTCCCAAAAATTTTGCTGCAAATCTAATGTCAACTCACCCAGATACATTTTCAAGAATTGATAAACTAAATATATATCTTTTTCAAAATAGTTATACTGAAAATATTAATTTTGACAAAAATACACCAACTCAAAAGCTTTCAAATGAATACGCACAAGCAACTTATACTGAAAATGTAAAAAAAAGAGAATCTTCAAATGAAAATTCAAACATTCTTTATAAAGTATTGCTATCTGTTTCTTGCATAATAATCGCATTCTTAACAGGTTATATGTTTTCTAAAATGAATAATAATACAATATCTATCAAACATACTACTCCTAAAAGTTCTCAAGAACAAACTATAGAACAAAATAATACAAAAGTAAATAGTAATGAAGTACAGCTAGAAAATAATAATCAAATAAATACAAATTCACAAGATATTTCTGACATTAATTTAGCAAGTAAAGATTTTTCAAACTTTAGTGAACAACCTTCACAAAATATGACTGATTTAGAAAATATAAGTTATTTAGCCTCAAATTTGCCGTCAGTAAATTTTTTAATAGAAAACTTTAATTCAGAAGAATTAGCTTTATTAAGAAACTCAATATATGCTAAATATAATCGTAGATTTCAAACGCCTAGATATTCCAGTTATTTTAGTAGAAAAACATGGTATAGAGGAGAATATGATGAAGTAAGCGAAAGAAATTTCTCGCAAGATGAATTTGATTTATTGAATAATATCCTAATAGCAGAAGGAAAACCAACTATCAGTAGATAAATCTATATATTTATTTTATACTCGAACCCATTTTAAATAGAAGAGGTTATTATAAGAATAAACTGCATCCAATATGTTAAAATAAAAGGTGCAGTTTATTTTTCAAAAAATTTTAATAAATTACTCTAAATCCAATTCCACTTCTTACATTCTTACCTTTAGTGTCATATCCAGTATTTACAGTAACTTCAATTCTTGTGTTATCCAATCCAATATTCAAGTCAAACTTACCATTTCCACGTATATCTTCTTTTTCTTTTTTCAAGTTATACTATTCAGCTATAAGCCAACTCCTACCTGATTTTCATCCTGAAGTTTTTCAATTTCGTTTTTGTAAGCCGCTGTTAGTCCAACAGAGGTTGGAATCATAAAATAACTCTTTACAATACCTAAAAGGTATGTTACTATAAGGTATATATAGGAGGTATATTATGGATAAAATAATTTTAGGAATTTTAATGTTACACAGAATGACCGCATATGAGCTTCGAAATGTAATCAGAAATAATTTTAAATCTATGTGTAGTGACAGTCTTGGGAGTATTCAGGCAGCTCTCAAAAAATTGCTTATGTTGGAAATGGTTACTTTTGAAGAGCTTGTTGAAAAAGGAGTAAATAAAAAAAGATACTCAATAACTGATATTGGACAAAAAACGTTAATAAAATGGATAAGGATTCCTATTGATATGTCAAAGACAAAAAATTTAGATATCGGAAAACTTCTTTTTATGGGATATGTTTCAGAAAATGAACAAAAGAATCTAATTGATAAAATCATTGATTCTTTAGAGGAGGAATATACGGCGCTAAAAAGATTAAGAGAATCAATACATATCGAAAAAGAAAGGGAAACACTTAAAAACTACCTGCTTATAGATATAGAATATCAAAAAAGAATTAAAAATTTAAATAAAGAAAACGATATATCTGAAAATATTAAAGAAATCAGTAAATTTACATTGACTACTTTAGATTATGGAATTGATATTACTGCTTTTAACATAGAATGGTTTAAAAAATTGAAGAAAAGAGTATAGAAAGAAAGGTGAGATGAGATGAATGATACAAGTAAGATTAAACGAAATATAATTATCTTTACGATTTTTAGTACTGCTTGTGGCTGGATAGGATATCTTGTTGATAAATTGTCTGGTCAAGCTCATTATGAAAATGTTGGAACAATGGCAGGAGAAGAGCCTTTTGGAATGCTTATCTGGTTAGCATCTCCATTAATTTGTACAATTCTTCTTCGTATTTTTGGAGGAGATGGTTGGAAAGGCTCAGGATTTTCTATTAATTTTAAAAATAATAAAAAGTTATATTTGATTAGCTTTTTGGTATACCCCACTGTAACTTTAATTGTTATATTACTGGGATTAATAACGAAAGGTGTCAAATTTTCTAATGTAAATATTGGAATTACGACTTATATTGGGATTTTGTTTGCACAGATTGCCATTCAATTTATAAAAAATATATTTGAAGAGTCAGTTTGGAGAGCCTATCTTACAAATCAATTGTTAAAATTAAAATTATCCGATTTGAAATTATACTTACTTATCGGATTTATCTGGTGGATTTGGCACTTGCCTTATATTATGATATTTCTGTCCGAAAGTGAAATACAAAACACTTTACCTGTTGGAAGACTGATTTTTTTCTTTATTGGAACAATAGTAGTAATATGCTGGACGGTAATGTATACGGAAATTTTTAGAGTTACTAAATCTATGTGGTCATTAGTTATTATGCATACTATGGAAGATGCAGTGATAAATCCGTTGCTTCTTTTAGGAATTGTATCTGTAGAAAAAAATCAGGCGTTTCTTTTTTCACTTTCAGTAGGTATAATTCCGACAATTCTTTATTTGATAGTGGGATTAGTTATCAGAAATTGGAGAAAAAGACAAGAGAAACAAAGTAAAAAAGAAAGTGTATAATTTTGTTATATTATTATCAGGATTTTTAGGTTCCCAAAGAAAATCAGTTATAATACCAAAATACTGGTCTCATAAGTATCAAATAGTTAAATAAAAACTTTACAAATAAAATATAATTTGAATTTTGAAGGGCTGCCTCATAAGGTAAATAAAATTACTAAATCATAAATTTTATATATTTTACTATATTTATAAAATCAATAAAAATAATATCTGTTGATTTTTAAAAATATATAATATTTATGTTAGTAAAATTATTTTTGACTTATGAGACACCCTCCATTTCGTCAAACTATCTTAATAGTTAAACACTAAATTAGAAATCACAATCATAAATATTATCAGTAAATATAACAAATTATTCTTCATAAAGTCAAGTATATTTTTCCTATCTTCAATACTCAGTTTAAAAACCGAAAGCACCTCTTTGTACTTTCCTCCCAACAATCTAATTATAAAAAATACTAATAAAAAGATAATCAAAAAGGCAGAAAATAAACCAATTAGAATTAGAAGTATATCAATTCTTAAAATTGCTAAAACTTGAGATGTTTTTGTTATTGCATTTATAAAAAAATGTATTAAAATAGAATATTTTATTGAATACTTGTATGCAACATAGGAAAAAATAATTCCTGTGAAAAACGCTGGAATAATCATATCTGTATTATAATGAGATAATGCGAAAAAAATTGAATTAATAATTATTGCTGTTTTAATTCCATATTTTTTCAAATTATTCATTATAACTCCACGAAATACAATTTCTTCTAATACTGGTGCCACAAAAACTGTCATTATTATATCTGTATATAAAGGTTCATATATTGCTACTACAGGTGTTCGTCCTTTATGACTGCTCATTAATACAATTAAAAAACTAAAAAAATTACCTATCCAAAAGGCTAATGCAAAATATACACTAAAGTCTTTTGCATTTAATTTTTCATTCGTTTTAAAATATTCATATTTTTTATAAGTTTTAACAAAATAATAAATTATTGGAAAACTAAGTATCCATCTGTGTATTCTAAACATGTATACATATTTAAATATCTGACTATCTATGATTGATATTTTGTTGTTTACAAAAATCATAAATATTAGATGAAGTATATAAATTATAAATAAAATTAAGAAACTATCTTTTTTTGTATTATCCTTAAAACTCATTATTTTTTGCCTCCAATTATTTTACATAATCTGCCAATGTCACTGTCAATTTTTTTATGTCTTTAATGAGGGAATTCCATTTTTTATTTTACTTATATCTCCTTGCCTTATTCAAATGAAACATGTAAATTCTTTTTGCATAATATTTTTATCTTAAAACAATATCTAAAAAAATTTTATTTTATTTATTAATTTTTAATAGTTTATATTCTTAATAAAATTAATTTAATATTTCAATATTTTTAACATCCATTAAAACAGCTGAATGATGATGTGCATTATTTGAATGGAATAATTCGCCTGTCATTTTAACTTTTTTACCGTATGCTTGATTTGATTTCAAATAATTAATTAGATTTTCATCAAGAACTAAATGTAATTCTGTTACTCCTGTCTCAACTATATTTTCAGAATCATCTGCAACAGCTGGAACTACTTTTATTGGCGAACTTAAAAATAAGAAATAAGGATAAATTGTTTTTCCATTTTCATTTTCTGCTCCATCTTCCACAAATATTTTTTTTATGTCAAAAGTTCCGATTAAAGTTTGGCTATTTGTATAATAATACGTTGATTTATTAAGACTTTCTGTTTTCTGTTTTTTCTTTTTCTCAATATTTGCATCAGAAACCATATCACTTTCTAGAATTAATTTCCATTCATTTCCTATTTTTTTGAAAACTAAATAAGACGGATAATCTTTCGTCCCTTTTTTAGTTGTAACTTCTTTTACAAATTCTGCTTTATATTGCGTATCTGAAATTTGCTGAATATCAATATCACCTTTAATCACTTGTCCATAAACAGGATTTTTTTCAAAAAACTTTTTTTGATCTTTAATATAGTAATCTCTTGTGACTGTTTGCTGATAATATTCAATTTTATCTGCAAGCATATTTTCCAAAACTGTAAAATCTCCATTACTTGAAGCCTTATTCCATAATTCAACCATTTCTTTTACTTCTTGCTCTGAAGTCTTTGCTTTTTGCGTAGAATTTTTTTCTGATTTTTTATCGTTATTACTTTGATTATTTAAACCACATGAAAAAGTTACCAATAATATTGATAATATAGCTAATTTTTTCATATATTAATTTCCTTTCAGATTATTTTTTTAATAATTTTTCTTCAAAAGTCCCACAACATCTCTAACTTCATTCATCTTCGCAGTTGCAATGCTTCTAGCCTTATTTGCACCTTCTCGCAAAATTCCATATATATAGTCCATATTATTTTCCAGTTCTTCACGTTTTTTCTGGAATGGAGAAAAATAATCCATGAATTTGTCAAACAATTCATTTTTAGCGTGTCCATATCCAAAGTTTCCAGCTCTGAATTTTTCCTTCAATGCTTCTACTTCTTTTTCTGTTGCAAAAAGAGCATATAATTTTGTAATGTTGTTGTCAGGATTTTTTGGTTCTTCTAAAGGCGTTGAATCTGTTACGATGCTCATTATCTGTTTTTTCAATGCTTTTTTTGAACCAAACATATTTATTACATTTCCATAGGACTTGCTCATTTTATCGCCATCTGTTCCTGGCACAGTCGCTACATTTTCAACAATTTTTTCCTTTGGTAATTTAAACACTTCCTTGCCGTAAGTTTCGTTAAATTTAGTTGCAATATCACGAGTCATTTCCACATGCTGCTTTTGATCCTTCCCAACAGGCACAATATCTGGTGAGTACATCAAAATATCTGCCGCCATAAGTATCGGATAAGTAAACAGCCCCACATTTGGCTTAATCCCTTTTGCAACTTTATCTTTGTATGAATGAGCTCTTTCCAGTAGTCCCATTGGAGAAATATTTGATAAAATCCAAGACAATTCAGCATGTTCAGGCACATCCGACTGCAAAAACAATGTTGACTTTTCAGGATCCAAACCTAAAGCCACATAATCCAAAATCACATTTATTGTATTAGATTTTAAATCTTCTCCTTTTGGCGAAGATGTTAAAGCGTGATAATTTGCTAAAAAGTAAAATCCTTCATATTCATCTTGCAATTCCACAAACTGTTTAATTGCTCCAAAATAATTTCCGATATGTAAAATTCCGCTGGGCTGTATTCCCGATAAACTTCTCATAAAAACCTCCATAATTTTATTGCTAAATAAATATTTATATTTTAAAAACATATTTATATTATATCATTAAAATTTTTTTTTGTAAAATATTGGAGAAGTCTAAAAAACAGAATAAACTAATGTTTATTTTTTTATCTCTAAAGATTCTCGTAGTAATTTATCACATTTTTCTCTTTTCTTCATCATTATTTCGTAACTTTCATTTTTTTCTGCCATTAATTCTTCCAGATTAATTTTTTCCTTTATTTTAAAAACATAATTTAAAATATCAAAATTACATTCATTCTCTAATACTATGTCATTAGAAACTGATCTTAAGACACCATTAACGTCTTCTTTTTTATTAAAGATTTCTAATAATTCCTTGAAGTTTTCTACTTTGATTTTTTCGTTTCCTTTTTCAAAAAAATCTTGAGTTTGAATAAAGAATACATGTCCTTTATTTTCTTTTTCTTCGTTAAATATTACTAATTGATTTTTTAGTATATTATTAAATGGCACAGTTATTATACATTGAATTTTATCTGATTTTACAATTTCTTCTTTTTCTTTTAAAGTTAATGAATCAATAGCACTTTTTTCCACTATGCCTTTCTTATTATTTTTTATTAAATCGTATATTAATTTTTTTGAAGTTATTTCTTTTGTTAAAATTATTGATATTTTTTCCTTATTTTTTAAATTTGCTATAGCAAATAAAATATTTGTAATAGTATCTATTTCATTTTTTTCTATTTCACAGCTATAAAATATATTTTCTTCAAAAAAATTGATATCGTATAAAATTTCATTGTTTCTTATTCCAAGAATTTCTGATAACAGCTGGACTATGTTATCATTATGTATTATTGACCAATTGATCATCTTGTCAATATAATTTTTTGCTATTTTTACACATTTTCCTCTGAAAATATCCAGTTTGAGATCTATTTCCATAGCTCCTGCATCTTCAATCAGCTCTTCCCTGTTTAAACGACTTTCTATAGCTTTATAAGTGTCTTCAAATATCTTTATTTTACTTGATAAATTTTTCATATTTTTTAGATAATTTTCTTTTAAATTGTACGTAAAACCTATATTATTTAAATATTCCAAAAACAGATAATTATTATCTTTCAAAACTTCTAATTCTTCGCAGACAACTTTACTTATTACAGTCATATATAAAAACAATGATGTTTTAAGTATACCTATTTTTTTTGAATTTTTTTCATTTTCGAGTTCCTCACACATAACTTTAAAAAATTTATTCTTCATCTATTATCACCTGATTATTCTCAATAACTCTTTCTTCAATATACTTTCTTTTTATCTTCAAATATTTCATTGTACTATATTCTTCATCTTCAAAACTTGTTATTATTTTAGCCATTTCATCCTGAACTTCTCTTTCAGGCATCTTCACACGCAGTTCTACTATATCCCCTTTATTTACAGCTCTGACAGTACCCATTGTCTTGTATTTTTTTTCAAAATACAATAATACTAATTCCGTTTTTAAAAGCCATTGAAGATATTTGGGGTTTATTTTTTCGTTTGGTCTTAAAATAAAATAAAGTGTTGACGGAAGGACTCTTTCATAATCCTTATCCACGTATACCACATCTATTTTGCTTCCTTTAGCTTGAAATAGGACATCATCCTTTTTTATGAAATACTTATCGGCTATTTTATTTTTTCCATTTTTATATCTGTCTGGAACTTCTGCATAATCAAAAGTTTCTATTTTTCCATTATTTACCATTGTTGGATTTAGTAAAAAATATCCTGTTTCAGAATCAGCTGTTTTTACATTTAATGGCGCTATTATATCTACATTATCTCCTAATTTCATGTTTACCTCTTCTTATTCTATTTTTTTCATATTTATTATAACATAAAAAAACACAGAATACTATATAATTATTCTTTTATATTCCTATAAAATATGTATTTATTATGAAAACTCCTAAAGTAAGTACTATTAAAGCCACAATAAATCTGATCAGATAGCTAGTTCGTTTATTATCAGATGTAAGTTTCAAATTTTCAGCTTCATCATTTAAAGTATCTTCAATTTCTGTATCTGAGTTATCTGAAAGATTGTATGCAATATTATTTTCTTCACAAAAGCCTATAAAAATATTAATCGCTTCTTTTTCATTTTCTAGTATTTTTTTAATATTATGAACTGTTTTCATCCCAACAGTTTTATTTTTGTATATTTTTACATAATTTAATTCTTTCATTACTTCATTATATTTTAAATATTTATCATATTTTTGTTTTTCTTCATTATTATTAATCATGTTCTCAATTTGATTGTACAATTTGTTTTTGGCAGAAGAAATATCATTATGAAGATTTGTCAGCTTTTTTCTTTCTTTAATTATAATATTATTATTTAAAGTTTCAAATTTTAAATTTTGAGAATTCAAAAAGCTATAAATATCTTTATTATTCAATATTTTTAATGATTTTTCTATCACTTCAAAGTCAGCTCTCTTTTTAATAATATCAAGATAATCATTGTATATTGTTTTATCGTACAATTCAAAATTGGGATTTTCCATAATTCTTTCCCTTACAATTTTCTCACTTCTCTTCGTTTCTCTTGAAATTTTTTTTATAATATCATCTGTAAAGACTTTAATACTTCCTTCTCCCATTTTTAAAGCATTATCTACAGGAGTAATAGCATCTTTTATTAATTCTTTTCTTATATTATTATCTCCTAACATTTCTTTTTTTATGGTATCATATGAATTAATATATCTTATAAAGTCTTCCTTATTAAGAGCACGAACTTTTCTTCTTTCCCATTCAACTTTTTTTTCTTCTATCTTTTGTTTTATTTTTTCTTCATTTTCCTCAGCATCAGGATAAAAATCCAATCCCAATACCACATACCAATTATCTTTTATTTCTTTTGACACTGTATATTCTCCTTTAAGTTTTTATTCATCTAAATTTAGCAAAGTCGCTTTAAATAAAAATTTACTCAAATTCCATAATATCAATTCAGACATTATAAAACTTGAGTATTTTATAAAAATAATTTTTTATATCAATGTTATGCCTTGAACTTTGTTTTTTATTCTCTCTAGTTCTTGTTTCGACATAATTCCTTTTGTATTCATCTCAACTTTTACTTCCTTATTACTAGTTTTGTCAAGCCCTTTTACCTCAAGGATTCCTTCCTTAGTTAATTTTAAAGTTATTTCTATTGGAGAACCTTTCGGAAGATTTTTAGGTAATTCCAAGGTTACCTTCCCTAGTTTTAAATTTTCTTCCAGTTCAAAATACTCCTCCATACTGTCATTTTCATATATTGTTATATCTACTGTTTCCTGATTTGGAAGATAAGTTCCGAAAACTTTTGAAACCTCTAAGAAACCATTATTCATAAGCTGATTTTTTATAATCATATTATAACCAATTTGTCTTCCATTTACAATAGGATTTAAAGCAAAACTTTTTGTTGTTGTCATAACAACTTCTCTTGCTTTTCCTCCTAAACTCATTATTTCTGGAGAGAAACTCAATTTTTCTTTGTAGTCTTTCGCATTTAATTCTTTTATATCTCCATCAATATTTACTTTTATATTTTCTTCAGATTCAAAATCCTTTTCTGAAAGATTTTTTTGATTATTTACATAAACGTTTACAGCATGAATTGCTGCACCTTTAGCTACAGCTTCGTCAGGTTCAAGGAAATGTACTTTTTCCTTTCCAAATTTTGCCTCTAAAGTTTCCTTTACTTGTGGCATCCTTGTCGAACCACCGACCAAAAGAACCTCATCAATTTGGTATCCCTTATTTTTAGATATTTCAAGTACAGTTTCCACTTTATTCATTGTTTCTCTAAGATATATTGATGTCATTCTATCAAAATCTTCTCTCGTTACTGATAATTTTTCCTGTTTTGCATCGCCTTCTAATATTCCGCTTGCCTTAGTGGTTGCAGTTAGTCTTTTTTTTAATTTTTCAGCCATTTCTCTTAATCTTTGATCCAAATATTCATCAGGTTCAACTTCATAGCCAACTTTTTGACTAAACTGATTAATTAAATAAGACATTAATGTTTCATCCCAATTTTTACCACCTAAGTCGTGATCTCCATCAGAACATACAACTTCTATCTTATCAGCACTTATTCTCATAACTGTAACGTCAAATGTCCCACCACCAAGATCATATACTAAAACTGTTTTTTCATCATGTTTTCTTGTACAGCCATAATATATCGCCGCAGCTGTTGGTTCGCTTATAATTTCTAATACGTTTAATCCAGCAATTTTACCAGCATTTTTAGTGGCTGTACGTTCTGCTGTTCCAAAATATGCAGGACAAGTTATCACAACATCTTTTACTTCAACTCCAAGCTGCTCCGAAGCATCTCTTGCAAGTTTTTTTAAAATATATGATGAAATTTCTTCTGGCATTTTGGGCTCACCATTGTAATCAAGCATACTAATTTCTTTACCCATATAAGATTTTACCAATAATACGGTTGTTTCTGGTTTTATACTCGATTCCTCTTTCGCATCGCTTCCTACGATTACGGTATCATCTTCAAAAGCTACTACAGAAGGGGTTATGTTTTCGCCTTCTAAGTTTTTGATTACTTCTGCTCTCCCTGTTTCATCTACACGAGCTATGCAAGAATATGTCGTTCCTAGATCAATTCCAAATACATATTTTGACATTTTTATTCTTCCTTTCATTTAATTGTTTTTATAAACATATACTTCTACTTTTTCTGGAAAGATAATTTTATTTTTTTCTGTATAAATATATCCATTCGTTAAAATATTACAAATTTTTCCATGTAATTTTTCATCTGATGTTTTTATTTGTTTTACTATACGTTGTTTCTTTACCTTGTAATCATCTTTTTCTTTTTTAGTTTCGTAAATTTCTATATTATTATTTTCTAAAATAGTTTCAATTTCTTCCACATAACTTTCAAGCATTTCAACTTTTTTTTCATCAGTTTCTTTGGAAGAATGTTTTACAGCTCTTCTCATCCTTTCCCTCATATTTATCAAATCCATTATAAGAGGTTTTATAAGCTGAAAATAAAGATCATCTTTATAGTCTTGAAGTTCCTTGTGCAATTTGTCGACTATATTTTTTTCAAAATCTATATTTAAGATTTTTTGAGAAACCGTATCATTCATAACATCCATTTTTTCATTAAGTTCCTGAATCTCTTCAAATACACTTTTTTCTTCAGCATCCAATTTTACTGCTTCATTTTTTAAAGCTGGATGAAATATTTTTGATACGCCCCTTTTCTTAATTTTTTCTGCTTCCATAATCATTGTCCTTTCATGTATCCTTAATTTCTTACCAAATTATATTTAATATTAAATATGTTTTTAATACATTTAGACAATTTATTGTATTATAGCATATTTATCACTAAATTTCACTAACTTTTTCTGTGCAATTTAAAATTCTTCTTTTATTTCCCTATAAGCCCTATTTTTATCCTTTACTATAACTTTCCCGCTTGTCTCAATTATTTTAAAACTTTCTGGATCTGCACCTTTAATTTCCTGATTCCCACGATATACCTTGTTCTTATCCTTTGCATAACCAAACATTAACTGTACAAATGACGAAGTATCAGCACCTTCTACTTTTGAAAAAATATTATTTGGAGTTAATTTATCCAATTTAGACATGTCAAAATAATAAACTTCGTTTTTGTCCTGAAAATAACCCTCAAATTTAGATCCATACGAATAATCAGCATTGGAATCTTTAAAAGAAGTTGCGTCAAAATTTAAAGGGACTATTTCGTATGCTTCTTTACCAGTTCTAGTTTTCAAGGCATAAACTTTATCTTTAGTTTTAAAAAAAGAAATAATATCTTCACCATTTTTAAAGTTACTATCCACAAACTCTAATCCAACTGGACTTATACCTTTCATTTTATTTCCATAATAATAAACATTGTTTTTGTCTTTTGAAAATTCATCATTCAAAACCTCAAAACTGTTTCTATCTGCATCTGCTATTTTTTTCAAGCCCATTTTATACAATTCATTTTCATAATACACATTATTTTTATCACGGAAATAATTTTCCGAATAACTAAATATTTCAAAAGTTTTAGAATCTACTTTAGGACTTTTTACAACGGCTGTTTTTACACTTTTTAGCTCGCCAGTTTCTTCATCAAATACGTCAATAAGTTTGTATATATTCTTATTGTCATTTAAAAAATTAAGTGGTATATTTCGTCTATTAACCAGCCTTATAACTTTAAAGCCATTTGGGCTTATATCATTTAGTTTTCTTCCTGCATAATAAACATTTTTTTTATCGTATGAAAAATCTTCATCTTCTACAATAGTAAAACTATTTTTATCTACATCCTGTAACTGCACAACATTATACCCTGCATAATAAACATTATTTTTATCTTTTGAATATCTGGTATCTTTCTCTATTACTTCAAAAGTATCTTTATCAGCATTTTTTACAACCTTGAAATATCCATGCTTTTCATCTGACGTTACTGCATATACATTTTCATCATCTTTTCCATAAAGAATACGTTTATCATCTGAAACTTTTATTGGCTCAAATTTTTCAGGATTTTTTATATTCGCTTTTTCTCCCAAATAGTAGATTTCATTTCCATTTTTAATCAAATCACTATCCAAAACTTTAAAATCTTTTTCATTTATTTTCCCAAGATTTTTAACATCTCCAAAGTAATAATACAGGTTATTCTTATCTCTGGCATAATTTGTTTCAGAAATTCTTCTAAAAGTTTGAGGGTCTGCACCTTTTATAATGTCTACTGTCGCATACACATTTTTATCATCCTTTGAATACATTCCATCCGAAATTATTTTAAATGTTTTTGGATTTGCACCTTCAATTTTTTCTCCTGAATAATAGACTGAATTCTTATCTTTTGCATAACTATGGTCTCCTTCCAGAACCACAAACGAATTTACATCTGCATTTAAAATTTTATCTGAGCCATAGAACACATTTTTATCATCTTTTGAATAAAAATAACCCAAAGCTTTTATTGTTTTTGGATTTGCTCCATTTATTTTGTGAATCCATTCATTAATTGGCCTATAAACATTATTTTTATCTTTTGAATAATAGTTTGGCAGCACTTCAAAAGTTTTACTGTCCACATCTTCATACGATTTATTTCCTGAAAAATAAACACTTTTATCATCTTTTGCATATCTATCATTCAATATTTTAAATGTATTTAAATCGACATTTTTTACTTTAATCCCTATATCGTCTTCTTTAGAATACTTATAATAAATTTCATTATTTCTTTTCACATATTCCGCCATTCCCAAATTAGCTAAAATAAATACCCCTAATACAACTTTAAAAAATTTACTTTTCATAAAAATCCCTCCAGCCAAATTTTTTTTAAATAATTTAATATTTTTTATTATTCTTCTTTCTTTTAAAGATAAGAATTCCATTTGCGATAGCTGATATTAATAAAATAACATCACACAAATTATCTAAATTCTTTAAATCCATTATATAATAATAACTTGCTATTCGAATAAAAATACGCATACAGCTCCCAACTATTGCTGATAAATAATTTATTCGTTTTAATTCATTTCCCCTGTTTTCTTTATTTAATTTTATAATTATTAGTATTGATAATAATATTAAAATTATATCACATGCTAAATATAATTCTCGTGTAAATAAATATATTATCTTATAAGTAATACTTATAGCTAAGTCATATAGCTGGAATTTATCACCAAATATAACTCCAACATTAAGTAACAAAAAAGCAGTCTTTGTCAAAATCACTGGAATAATTTGAATAAAACTTGAAGCAAATAATCCTATATAAAATATTCTATCATTATTATTTTTTTGACTTGAGCTAGTCATGTCATTGGAATCAACTGAATATTTTGTCTCTTCTTTGTTAAAGGAAGCCATATCGTTTGAACTAGCTGATGAATAATCTGTTTTACTTGTATTATAGTCAGCTGTGTCAGTTTTGTCATTTGATGTTTGTGGCTCTTCATCTATAGATTTATTCAGATCATCGTCAAAATTTCCTGATAAATACATATTTAATTTTTCAATTCTTAATGCTGTTTTAGGATGAGTTGCCATAAGGTTTGCTACAAAGCCTGTTGGCTTTTCAGTTTCTCCCTGCAATTCTACCAAAGCGTCTCTTAACTCCCTTCCATACCCCAAATTATACGCAAATTTATCTGCTGCAAATTCATGATTTCTGCTTGAATGACTTACTAAAATTATTCCTAATTTTGTATATAGTCCAATTATCGCCACATAAATCATATCAAGACCTGCTGCCAAGACAAATCCTTTTAAAGCTCCACCTTTTTTTCTTTGTCGTCTTCCATAAGCATCATACGTTTCATATGTGCTGTTTGATTCAGAAAAACTTATCATAAGAAAACTTATTATAAAAAGTATGACTCTAAGAATAAGGAACATCAACGAAGCAAGTAAATTTCCTACATATATAAACAACGCAATATCTGTATCTTTATTTGACAAATGTGCAAACTCATGAGCAAAAATACCTTTTATTTCAGCATCATCCAGATGCAACAGTCCGTTTGTTACACAAACTGTATTTCTTCCAAGTGCAAAGGCATTTGGATAGGGCTGGTCTACCATGTACAGTTTAATGTTCTGTGACAAATTCGGATCTTTTAACTTAGCCTTTTCATAAATTTCATTAAACAATGGTGTCAATCGGTTAAGAATGGATGAATCAGCAATTTCTCTACATCCGTTCATTGACCTAAAAATTGCCTCACCTATTGGAGATAATGCCAACGCTACAGAAATCGCATATACAATAACTCCTCGAATTATGGCTACTAATGCCTCAGAACCATTTGTGACTCCTTTAGTTGTTGGAAAAAAACTAATTATTATATATAAGTTTATTACCATCCATACAATTATCCCAATATTTTTTAACTTAAATACTTTTTTAAGAAAATCAATAAAATACATTCTAATCTCTCCTAACTTAGTTATTTGTTTTATTATTCAGTTACAATCAAAAATTAATAATTTTAATATTTTTCATTATCAACACAATAAATTAAATTTATTGGTAAAATTAAATTCCACAGCTCTAATCTCCTTTCTTAAATAATTTTTTACAAAATTTTCTACTTATAATAACATAATTTTATTTCTGTATTTTTATAAAGTAATTATAATATATATTTTAGAATTTGTCAACAATTTTATTTAAAATAATAAATTATTTTTAAATTTTTATACTTTTATTTCTTATATAATACGCATAATTTAAATTATTCAAAATTTTAAAGAAATAATTAGAGTTATATAAAACTTAACTCTAAATAACTTTGAATAAAAAAAGATATCTTAGTTAGAAATTACAATAGTAACTACTAATAACGAAAATATCTTAAAAATTAAATATATAATTTTTTTTAATTCAAACCTTACATCAGTTATAATTATATGTTAATTCATTATCTTTTGATTTATCAGAATAATTTTTGAAATATCAACTAAGTACTTTTTTAAAAAACTATGATATTCTGTATTTTCAGTAATATTTCCTATCATTCTATAAATTAAAAAGATTCATTATTCTATCTTTTTAAATTTTCCTTGTACTGCCTGATAATCATACATTTTCCAGTCCTTACCTGTTGTTTTAAGATTTGGACTAAATCCCATGAACCACATTGTACCACCTAGATAGTATCTATAATTAAATCTTTCAGTGTCAGGATCCCTGTCAGCTGTAAATCCTCCATCTTTGTATCCTGGAATATATTCCCTGTTTGGAGAATCTGCATTTGTTTTGTATCTTTCCCTAATCTTCGCAAAAATTTCTTTCTTGTCTATATCATATATCCCTGAAGTCTTAGGGGAAGAGGAAAAATTATTCATAAAGTATTCATGCTTAATGTTTGCGACCTTCTTATTATTGATTGTCGCATTTACAGGCTCAAAATCCCTAAAAAACACTTTACCTATTTTAAGATTTTTCATTGACATGTACTTCTGTTTTTCTGCCTCATTTTTTACATAAAGGTTATTTATTGTGATATTTCCAGAAAAACTTATATCCCCTGAATCAATTCCAAAATGATTTATTGTCATGTTTCCATTAAGGCTCACTTTTCCTCCATCAGCAATTAAACTTTGGATATTCCTATTTCCATTGATTTCCAGTGTTGCGTTTTTGAATACTCTTAGTTCACTATCAGAGTTTCCATTAAGGATAAACTTCCCTTGAAGAATCTGAGTTACTTCCCTGTATCTCAAATTTGCATTAAGCTCTAATATTCCATTTCCAGCCTTTCTTAATCCTGCTCTTGTTTCCATGTCATCTTCGTCATAGTAGAAGTTCTTTTCATTAGGTACATATCTTGCAATATTTATCCCTTCAACAACAGAAGCATAACTCATTGCACTTGCCATTCTTCCATCAGGGCGCTCCCCTGTAAGAGCCGTGTCGAATATATCATATCCACTAGGTTTATCCTCAAATCCCGGAAATATGTCGTTGCTCCATTTCCACTTTGCTCCTTGCGGAACTTCAGCCCAAAAAAATTTAGTTCCATCTTTTGCCATTACTTTATCGTACATCCCTGTAAAAAATTTTTCTTCCTCAATAAGTCCTGCATTAAGCATAGAAGGACCATTCAATGCCTTAGTTTCATTAAGCGTACCCCACCCTATGAAACTCGATAATCTGTCTTCTGTTCTGTTTGCTGTCGTAAGTATCAGCTGTTTGATTTGATGATAGCTCATCCCTGGAAACTTCTCCTGTATCTTAGCTGCAAGTCCTGCAATCTTTGGAGCTGCAAAGGAAGTTCCATTTGTTACCCTATTTCCATTCCATACCTGTCCATTGGCAACCACAGTATGCGCTCTTGACAACAGGGGCAGTGAAGCAATATCGGTCTTTTCGGATGAAAGCACACATTCATTCTTTGCGTATCCATGTTCCACCATTTTGGCAAGCTTTCCATTTCTCAATTTTTTTTCTTTGTCCAAAAAATCCAAGGTAGTTTCTCCTGAGCTTTGAGTGGTAACATTTTTCCAGCTGTTCTTGTAGTTGCCCCCCTGTTCCCATCCTCTACCCCATCCTCCGCAAATCTCCTGAATAACATGTATGCTTTCAGCCCTCATGAGTTTCTGAGCCTCTATTCCATATCCGCTTGATACTGCCGTGTAATTATCAATATTCACAAGACCTGATTTTGTTCCTGATGTATTTTTCTGTAGTTTCACGGTATTTATTGGAGTTTCATTTTCCATGGCTTGTATAAACAAGTTTCCGTTTTCAGTATAATCTTCATCAAGCATTCTTCTGCCTGTCATTGGCAATGCAGACATCTCGTTTATCACATTTCCGTAATATGGAGCTTGCGAGGTCAAATGCCCGCTATAGTTGTTAGTAATCGCCAATGAGCTTTGTGCAATCCCATAAGGCATTACAGCCTGATTTTCCCCCTGCAATGAACTTGTATAAAGTCTTTCGTAATTTTGTGACCCCCAATCATTTCCTACCATCATTATGAATGCACGGAACATTGATGAAAGATGATTATCACTGCTTTTATCCTTTTTTACCTTTTGAAACTCCTCGTTTTCTGCCCCTGGAAAGTACCATACTTTTGGAAAAGGAATTCCTGCCAGCTTCCTCACATTATCCAAGTCTATTGTTCCATCAAAAAGTCCAATATAGTCATTTATTCCAGACTTTCTTGCCTCATTCTTTTTATATACTATATAATCATCTTTATTCCGAGTATATGTTTCACTGTTAACATATCTTAACTCACTCGCTCCATAGACAATAACTGAAATTAAATTTAACGTTATTATTAGTTTTTTCATGTTTTTTCTCCTTTCATGTCCTTTATTCCTGTTTTTTTGATTTATCTTGTTTGGAATTTATTAAATATTGATAAATAAATCTCTAAGTTCTTTTGTACACTTAGAGATTTCTAAAAGACATAAATCTGATGTTTTTGTTAAATTTTGCAATTTATAATCTTAAACTATAAGCTGCTAAACATAGTCATTAACGCTTCTTAAAATTATAATTATCTGCTTAACGCTAGTTTCTTTTTTAAAAAATAAGTTTTCATAACATTTATACTTTTCCTAAATTACAACAATTTTAATTTATTTTTACTACTTGAACAAGAAACAGTATAACAATGATGAATAAAATTTAATTTGCTGTATTTTATTATACAATCTATCTGATACTAAATCTCATTAAAAAAATAGAAATTATATTTTATGATAAATCTAACAATATTTAATGAGAGATAGTATAAATTTTAGTAATTTATTACCCAAATTTTTATAAATTAACTAGTCTTTCCAATCACTTCTGCTAGGATACGAGTATTTATGTGAAAATATGAGATTGCTCTTACCATCATTAATATCGATAAAAAAATAACCAGCATCATTTGTAGATTTTACTGTGGCTTCTACCACATGAATCTCTGAACCATCTTTAAAAAAAACATAGGGATAATTTTGTTTGACAATTTTGTCGTAAGTATTTTTATTTATACCAGGCACTACAATAAATGTACCTTGATAATTAAATTTTTTTCCATTATTGTAACAATTTCTAAACGGAAATACTGTGCCAGTTCCAATTTCACCTATAGATGTAAACATATTTAATTCAGATACAGGTTGTGTACAATAAGCATTCTTTGTTATAAAAGCATACTCTCTTCCAAAAACAAAACTTGAGATAATCAAACTCCCTAATAAAATCAATTTTTTCATAAATTAATCTTCCTTTCTATATTTTATTTTTTATTTCTTTTAAAACGAAACACCAAGTCCTACACCAACGTGTGAGTTCTTATCCTTCGTATCATATCCACCATTTACTGTGAAATTAAAGTTTCCTGCTTCAAATCCTACTTTTACGTCGCTCTTGAAGTTTCCTCGTCTTTCGTATTTTGCACCTTTTAAGTTGATTTTAGTGCTTGTGTTCGCAAATTTAGCTTCGTTTGCCTTGCTTTCAACTTTTCCTAGTTCATGTTCATAGTCAAGTCCTAAAGATGCCTTGAACTTAGTATTTTCTGTGATTGGAGCGGAATATCCAACTTCAACTCCTGCAGATGGTTTTACAGAATAGTAATTGCTTCCTTTAACTTCCATATTTAAAGTTCCATCTTTTTCCTTAATTTTTGAAAATTTACCATAACCAAGTTTTAGACCAGCGTAAGGTTTAACTGTAACATTTTCTCCAACTTGGAAAGTTTTTCCTAATTCGTTCTTAATTGCAAATCCGTAAGCATTGTAGTTAGCCTTGTTTTCATAAACATTATTTCCGATTACAAATCTTCTCTTCATATCGTTTTTAGAAACAAATCCGTCTCCGCTTAAAGTCCACTCAAGATTATTCAAGTCAAATGTCTTGTAAGCACCTAATTTAAACATTGTTACATTTTCTTTTGATTTTCCGCTGTCTTTAAATTTGAAGTTGTTAATAACTGTTCCGGCATAAATTCCCTGTTTTGCATCAGCATTATTGAATAAGTATGAAATTCCGTAAGCTGAACTGTTTGAATCTGCTAATTCTGGCGTTCTTGCCTCATGTTTATCCCTGTTAAAGAAAGTAGAAACATGATGTCCAGATTTATCAGCATTTTCTTTCTGTAAATCAGAAAGCTTTCTGTCTAAAATATTATCAGTCTGTGCAATTCTCTGCTGAACATTGATATATTGATTTCCGTTAATTTCACGGTAAGTTCTTGCTAATGCTTTTCTGTCGCTCAATGTATTTAAGTAGTTGAATACTTGCTTATCTTTTGAATCTGCCCTAGTTCCAGTATATTTCTCATCCAGTCCATTAGCTACTTCTGTAGAAGTTTCACTATCTGCAAATTTTGCATAGGATTGTTTTTTCAAAGTAACTTTTTCTACTTTGTTATTTTTAATTTCAGAATCAGCTTCCCAAACTAAAGAACCTGTTTTTACATTCCAGTTCGCAATATTGCTTGATTGAATAGATTTGTTAAATGGATCAAGCACATCATTTCCAACTGTCACTTCTGTTGCATTAGTTTTTTCAGTTGCTTCAGCACCAATTAGTAAATCAGCATTTTTTAATCCTAAGTTAGAAAGTCCTTCAATTGGTTTTGTTCTTCCTAGAGTATCTACATAAACTCCTAAGTCACTATCTACTGGCTTTACTCTATTTGATAAAACTTTTACAGTATATGTATTGTCAGTACGGCTTCTCACAGCTCCGCCACTAACTTCAATATTTCCATAATTTTTAACTACACCACCAGCGATAACAATTCCAGCACCACCAGCAGAATCAATATGAATCGTTCCATTATTTGTAAATTCTGAATTTTTTCCAACAACTACACCAATTGCATTTTTTGGAGAGCCAACAGTAGTTATAGTTCCGTTGTTAGTTCCTGCTGCACCATCTCCCAGATACATTCCAACTCCACCATCTTTAGTAATTTTGATAATTCCTCCAGCATCATTTAGTACAGTGCTCTTGGATCCAGCCATACCAACAGAGTTTTTCCCAATTTCAATAATCCCTTTATTTATTAAAACCGCATTTTTATTATCGCTGTACATTCCCATGCTCGGATTCTTCTTTTCAAATGAATCGCCTATTTTAATTACGCCTAAGTTACCATACCGTTCATCATTGATTGCATTATAATTAGCATCTCCACCAGCATATATTCCAATTGATTTATCTCCATTTAAATTTATATTTCCATAATTTCTAATTACATCAACAACCCAAATAGGAGATGAAGAATCTTTTTTTTGATTACGAACATTTGCACTTATTCCAATAACATTATTAGAACTGCTTTCAATCTTTCCAAGATAATCATTAAGAACACTGCCATTATAATCAATCCAACGTTTTTCATAATAAATACCCGTAGAACCTTCTCCCAGTTTGATAAGACCATCATTTTCTATTTCACCTGCTGAATTTCCTAAAATATCATTATCTATTGAATAAATACCGATAGAATTTGTATTTACAGAAATCTTCGCGTCAGGGTAATTAGTAAAACCTGCACGTGTATTGTAAACTCCAACAGTATTATTTCCTTTTAATTCAATCATACCTTGATTCGAATTAATAAGCGTCCATCCTCCCCCATCAAATGACTCTGTACTTTTAATACCAATTTGATTATCCTTAGTTCCAGCAACTTTAATATCTTTCCAAACATAAGTATTTGTATTTGTAAAATCTATTTGATTGTATAAATCATTAGAATCATCCAAATTTACATCTTGATCTATAAAAAGTTTAGAATTATCAAATTTAAATATTTTATATCCTGTTCCATTAATTGTAGGTCTTGAATTTAAAGGCACTGCAGATAAAGGATTTTGAACATTAGCTTGAGATAATTTAATGCTTGCATCTTTAAATACAAATAAATATGAGTTAGGTTCCATATTAATTGTCAATTTATTAGCATTCTTTACATATTCAGTCAAATATTTTCTCATAGCTTGTTGAGGAGTATCAACAAAATTTGTATAATTTTCATAAGCTCCTCCTATAGAAAAACTAAATGCCGCTCCACCAGCTTTTACATTCATTGTTGTTGACCTAACTACAGTAAGTGGCGTTGAAGAATTTCCCCTTAATTCAAACCCAATTTGACGATTTCCAACATCATAACGAGTTCTAGTTGTATTTCGAGCACTTGGATCCCATTTTTCTCCAGCAACAGCATATTTAAAAATATCTGCATTATTAGCAAGTTTACTTAAATCTGTTTTTGAAAATCTCGGAAGATTACTTATTGTTGCCGCTGGATTTGTTGAGGGTGATGGTGTCACAGGAGCAGTAGGAGTTGCTGCTGATGTACCACTTCCTGAATCACCGCTTTTACCTGCTTCTCCACAACTTACAATAGCAATTAACGAAAATATCGCTAGCATTAATTTTTTTGTTTTATTCATATTCGATCTCTCCTTACTCATTCTTTATCTTAAATTTGTTTTTTATTTTTTTCCTTTGGTTCTTTTGTAGTTTCTGTACTGCTTATCTTTTCAACATCTGTTTTTAAATTTTTACCTTTCTTTGTCTTTGTTTTTGTCTTTGTCTTTTTACTAACAGTTCTATTTCCATTAATATCCATATCAAGTACAATTCCAAGCACCTTGCTAGATTCGTCAAATAATTTTTTACCTGTTTTATAAAAAGTACAAATTCTTTTTTTACTTGTATTCTTTCCTCCAGCCACTTTACAAAAATTAGAAAAATAGCTCACACAGTTTAAATTAATCGTAGTTACTAATAATATTAGTTTTAGTTTACTTTTCATAAATACCTCCAGATTTATTCAATTAATTTTCCTTATATCATACCCTTCTAACTTTTTTAAAAGTAAAAAATAGGGGGCATATTCTTTGTGTTTGAAAAATAAAAACTAAATTTTTTTATAAAATTTCTTTTTGTGTGCTAATTATGTAAAAATTTTTATTATTGTATTTCTAAATTTTTTATCTTATTTAAAAAATATCCTCTCTTTCTTTTTATATAGAGTTAAAATTTATAAAAATAAATATTTATTTGTACGAATTACTCTCATAAAAAATATTATTATTTCTAATTACAGAAATATTATACCGTATTTTATATAATATGTCAATATATTTTTTTAAAAATATTTATTTTTTTACATAAATATGATTACGTTTTTAAAAACAATTCAATAAATATAGTGTTTTATAGGTTTTTGAAATAAGTTATGCAAAGTGTTCTATTTTTATATTAATAAATTTTTTATGGAATATTTTAAAATATGTATAAATTAACCTAATATTTAATAAACTAAAAAAGCTATCCTAGGAAATAAGTATTATCCCAAAATAGCTTTTCTATATTTAAATGTATTTAAATTTTTCTAAAAATCCAAACGCTATAATTATTTCAACTTTTATAGCCAACACATGCCTGCTAAAGAAAATTCTTCAATCTATAGTTTAAATTATTTACTTTGTCCCATCTGGTTGGTTCATAATAACACCCTGTCTCGCTTTCTATATCTTTATTTTCCATTGTTAATACTGCTTGTTTTATTTGAGCTATCTTTTGCAAATATTCTTCATAGGAATCCTTTACTTGAGTATAGGCAGCTTGTGCAAAAGGAATATTTGTACCTGGCATTATTTTTTTATCAACTTTTTTTATTTCGGCTATCGCGGTGCAATATTCTGATTTTAGTTTACTATGGACTTCTTCTTTATTTACTGCTTCTGCAATCCTTTTTTCATAACCCAAGTTTCTTTTTAAAACTTTAGATTCTTTATCGCCTTCATTTCTATATCTATATCCGTAAATTTCATAACCAGCTTCAGTATCTCCATTATTTTTGTCATTATCTTTTATTTCATTTTTAGATTCTGCTGCATTTTTAGTCTGACTTTTATAAATATATACCCCTACACCATAAAAACCTGTTAATAATAAACCTATTACAATCCCTTTTTTTATTTCTGTCAGTATTTTTTCAATATTTCCATTTTTCATTCTATATTTGATTATGATAATATATTAACTATCATATTTTCCTTTCCGTAAATATACATAGTATTTTAAAACTTTTTATACCTTAAAATCAATGAATTATTTATAATAGTCATTAACTTCTACACTATAAAAATCTCTTGCTAAATATTTTTTATTGGCATTATTCCAATTAGTTCCTCTATATCTGCACTTTATATGATATTCAAAAGCTTCCTTGTTATCCGGCAATATAGCACGAACTACCTGTCTTATTTGAGATATTTTTTGCAAGTATTCCTTATAGGCATCATCCACCTGTGTATAAGTTGCCTTTCTAAAAGGAATATCAGTTCCTGGAACTGTTTTCTGGTCAACTTTCTCAATTTCCTTTATTGCATCGCAATATTCCTTTTTTAAACCGTTTTCCAACTCTTCTTGACCTGCTGTTTTTGAAAACCTTTTTTCATACCCAAGGCTTCTTTTTACAAATGCAGATTTTTCATTATCTGACCATTTATATACATAGCCGTTTTTATGTCTATAGCCATTAATTATCTTATCATTTTTATTTTGTGCGTCAATGTCTTTTACTGTATCTTCTTTACTTATTTCATTATTTTCTCTGTCTTTTATTTCAATTTTAGTTTCTATTTTATTTTTATTCTTATAAACATATACTCCTATGCCATAAAAACTTATCAATAGCAATCCTATTATTGTACCTTTTTTTATTTCACTTAGTATTTTCCCTATTTCCATTTTTTACTTAGCGATGATAACAAACTAAATATCATATCTTCCTTTCTGTAAATATATTTTTATCTTCTTATAAATTTTCATACTTTACTTTAATATCAATGGATTATTTATAATAGTCATTAACTTCCTCACTATAAAAATCTCTTGTAAAATGCTTGAATTTTGAATTGGTATTATTCCAGTTAGTTCCTTTATACCAACACTTTATACGAGTTTCAAAGTATATCTCTTTATCTAGGTTATCTGGTTTTATAATAGAAACCACCTGTCTTATTTGAGATATTTTTTGCAAGTATTCCTTATAGGCATCATCCACCTGTGTATAAGTTGCCTTTCTAAAAGGAATATCAGTTCCAGGAACTATTTTCTGGTCAACTTTCTCAATTTCCTTTATTGCATCGCAATATTCCGATTTTAATCCATTGTCCAGCTCTTCTTGACTTGCTGTTTTGGAAAATCTTTTTTCATATCCAAGGCTTCTTTTTACAAATGCAGATTTTTCATTTTCTGACCATTTATATACATAGCCATTTTTATATCTATAGCCATTAATTATCTTATCATTTTCATTTTGTAAGTTCTGTGTATTAATTTCTTTTTCTGCATTTTCTTTACTTGTTTCATTATTTTTTCTGTTTTTTATTCCAATTTCAGTTTTCTTTTTAGCTTGACTTTTATAAATATATGCCCCTATACTGTAAATACACGTTAACAACAAACCTATTATTATTCCTTTTTTTATTTCATTCACTTTATTACAGCTTTTCCTTTCCTGAAATTTATTTTCACCATCTATATAAATAATTTAGTACTTATAAAATATTTGCTTTTTATCATTATTGCTTCTTTAAAATAAATATCTGTATTTAAAAAATATATTTTCATTATATCATTAAAAAAAATTTTTGTAAAATATTGAAAAAGTAGAAGAAATAAGGTAAACTTATATTGATAAAATAATTAATTTTAAAGATGTTTTACTATGTGCTATAAAGATGTTTTACTATGTGCTATAAAAATGTAATAAAAATTACAATGAGGAGGAAAATATGAAATATTATGTAGGAATTGATTTGGGAGGAACTAATACCAAGATTGGGCTTGTGGATGAAAAGGGGAATATTATTTTTACTACCATTGTAAAAACTGATTCAATGGAAGGTTTTTCTGAAACAATTCAAAGATTGTCAAAAATTTTAATTACTCAAATTGAAGGAAGTAATGTTAATTTTGATAATGTTGTGTCAGTTGGAGTTGGAGTACCAGGACCTGTGTTAAATTCCAGAGTTGTTAAGTTCTGGGCGAATTTTCCTTGGAAAAATGGAGTGGATTTGGCATTGGAATTTGAAAAAAATCTTGGTAAGCCAGTAAAAGCGGATAATGATGTTAATGTAATTACACTTGGAGAAATGTGGCAAGGTGCTGCCCAAGGATACAAAAATGTTTTAGGACTTGCTGTTGGAACTGGAATTGGTGGTGGAATTATTGTTGATGGAAAACTTGTCAGCGGAGAACATGGAGCAGGTGGAGAAGTTGGACATATTAAAATTGAGCCGAATGGTAAATTATGCGGATGCGGGCAAAAAGGATGCTGGGAAGCCTATGCTTCTGCTACAGGAATAATCCGTGAAGCAAACAGCCGTCTTGCAGTAAGTAAACAAAATTTACTTTATGAAATGACAAAAGGCAGAGAGCTGGAAGCAAAGGATGTATTTGATGCAGCTAAAAAAGGTGATGAATTTTCGCTTGACATTGTAGATTATGAAGCGGAAAAACTTGCTTTTGGTATTGGAAATCTGCTTAACATACTAGATCCTGAAATTGTAGTAGTTGGTGGGGGAGTTGCACTTGCTGGAGACATTTTATTTGATCGTGTAAAAGAAAAATTAAAGGATGTGGCGTTCCCATCAACTTTAGAAAATTTGAAAATTGTTGCTGCAACTCTTGGAAATGATGCTGGAATTTTAGGAGCTGCATACCTTGGAATGATGTAAATGGATGTAAATGTAATTCAGTTTTAATTACAGTTTTAATTATCAATATAATTTAAAAAAAGACTATTTGAAATTTTATTTTCTTAAATAGTCTTTATTTTTTTATCTTTTGTTAAATTTTATAATTGAACCATTACTTGCATTAATATCAAACTCATATCTGGAATTATTTGCAATAAATTCGATTTCATAAACGGATTTTCCATTTTTGTTGTCAAGTTTTATTTTTTTAAAATTGGCAGACGATTCTGAAACTCCAGCATGTGATAATGCAATTGCTTTTGCTCTATTTGGCGTTATTTGTCCATCGGTAGTCTTAATGCTAACAGCCACTAATATTGGTTTGTCAAAATTGATGCTATTTCCTTTTGCTTTTGCTGAAAAGCTAATAGAAAGAAGAAATATTATCAAAGTAATTGTATAATCAAAACATCCTTTTTTTATTTTTTTATTTTTCATGTCATTCTCTCTTTTCTTCGTAAACTCTTTTTTAAATTCTATTTATTTTCTTCTTCACTCCAACTTATTATTTTTCCATTATAAACATTTATTTCAAAATTATAAGCAACACCTCTATAGCTAATCTGTCCTTTATAAAAGTCGCCGTCATTTGAATCATTAAATTCAAGAACATTTGCAAATGTCGCTCCAGGGACTTTCATTAAAGCTATTTGCTTGGCTTTAATTGCTGTTATTCTTTTTCTTTGTTTAGTAGTTGAAAAACTTAGAGAGCTGATAATTAACATTCCGAGCAATGTTAGTTTTAAAACTCTGTTTTTCATAGCTTATCATCCCTTTCTTTAATTTGAATATGTTTAAATGTATCTAATTTTTTCATTTTTCTTCACGATATACAATTACTTGATAAATTTTCTTTTCTCCTTTCATTTTTAATACTAAAATAATTTCCCCATTTTTCACTTTAAGAATTTTTGAGATTATCCAAAAAAACTTTATTTCTACTCGAGTAATATTTAGAATTTATGTTTCATCTCCCTTTCACAATTTAATAGTATCATACAAACATTAAAGAAAAATGAGAACTTTTAATTTTTTTGAAATTTTTTTATTTTTTTTGCAAAATTTATATTTTAAAATTTTGTATACCATGTTAAACATATGGAAAAATAGCTGAAAATCAGATGTTTAATAAATTTATTTGAAGTTTCAAATTTTATAAAAATTTTTTTGAAAAATATTTTTTATAGAATTATTGTAAAAGTAGTTCCTTTTCCAAGTTCACTTTTTACAAAAATTTTCCCATTATGTAATTCTATAATTTTTTTTACCATTGAAAGCCCAAGTCCAGAATTGTCTCCATTTTTGGAAGGGTCTACTTGATAGAAACGAAGCCATATTTTATCCAGTTGATCTTTTGCAATTCCTATTCCATCGTCAGAAATTTTAATAATGCTGTTTCCTTTTGAAAATAGCTCGACTGTTATTGTTCCATTTTCTTTTCCGTATGAAATTGCATTTGAAATTAAGTTGGTAAAAACTCTCATTATCATCATTTCATCAATATTTGCATAAACTTCTGGAGCAATTTTTGTAATAAATTTTATATTTTTAGATTTTGCACACGAAATTTGAGTTTCTACGCTCATTTCAAGAAGTTCGCTTAAATCAATATTTTCTAGATGTAATTTTTGTTTTCCACGCTCCATACGTGATAAAGTCAACAACTGTGAAACAAGCTTTGACATTTTCTGCCCTTCCTTTTCTATAATTTTAAAGGAATTTTGGGCTTCTTTTAAAGAATTTATGTACTCTTTTCCGTATTCAGCCTGTGTCAGTATAACTGTAATCGGAGTTCTTAACTCGTGTGAAACATCGGATGTAAACTGCACTTCGTTTTCAAAGGATTTTTGCAGCCTGTCAAACATTACGTCAAAAGT
The DNA here is from genome assembly GCF_000023905.1 of Leptotrichia buccalis C-1013-b. Classification (NCBI taxonomy): domain Bacteria; kingdom Fusobacteriati; phylum Fusobacteriota; class Fusobacteriia; order Fusobacteriales; family Leptotrichiaceae; genus Leptotrichia; species Leptotrichia buccalis. The sequence goes on from NC_013192.1 coordinate 1,133,104, forward strand.
ATTGGCGAGTGTACGAAGTTCATCAGCACCGTTTTCCAGATGAATTCTTTTGGACAAGTCATTTCCTTCGTTAATTTTTTCTGCAATCTCAGTAATTTTTTCCATTGGAGCAAAGGCATTTTTAGTAATAGTGTACCCTCCAATAGCTGAAAGTATTAGAAAAAAAGGCAGAATGATAAATGATATTTGAATAACTGTTTCAATTGCACTGGATTGACCGATATTTGGCATTACACCCCTAATCCAAACTTTTCCATAATTTCCAAGGTTAATCATTTTGTTGTAGACATACCATTTCTGGTTGTGGCTTCTTACTATGATGATTTTGTCATCCTTAGATTTTTTGTTATCCATTTCAAATCCGTTTGGAGAATTTCCGTAAAGAAATTTAAAATCCTTGTCGTAAATTGCTATTTCAACATTTTGAATCATTGTATCAAAGTTGCTGTCAATGATAATTTCTCCATTTTTTATTGTCAAATAATCAAGTCTATGATTGACGACTTCTTTTAAATAGGTACGAACGCTTGAATGAATAATATTTTCACTTATATAAAAAACTATGGATAATGACGACATTACAAGTAAAATCATAGTTCCCATATACCACAGGCTGATTTTGAACTTTATTGAATTATTAAAAATTTTTTCTTTCATTATATTTTTTTAATTTCCTTATTTTTATTCTACTTTTAAAACATAGCCAATTCCACGAATTGTATGAATTAGTTTTGGCTCAAATCCTTTATCAATTTTTCTTCTTAAATACCTAATATAGACATCAATAACATTTGTCCCGCCTTCATAGTCATAATTCCAGATGTGCTGTTCAATCTGTTCTCTGGAAAGGACACGCTCCTTATTTCTAATCATATATTCTAAAATTGTAAATTCCCTTGTTGACAGCTTGATGAACGTTTCATCCCGAAAAACATCGTGGGAATTGCAGTTCACTGTCAGATTTGCAATTTTAAAGACATTGCTTGCATTGGAGTTGCTGGTTGGATTTCTACGTAAAAGAACTCTTATTCTTGCCATAAGCTCGTCAAATGCGAATGGTTTTACCAAATAGTCATCAGCACCGTAATCTAGTCCTTTTACTCTATCTTCTATCCCATCTCTTGCAGTAAGCAGCAAAACGGGAGTTTTTATTCCATTTTCCCTTATTTTTTTCAAAATTTCAAATCCGTCCAATCCTGGCAACATAATATCAGAAACAATAACATCATATTCAGTTGAAAAAATATAGTTAAGGGCATCTGTTCCATTAAGACAGCTGTCAACGCCATATTTTTCCATGGTTAATTTTTTTACAATTATATCATTTAAGTTTTCCTCATCTTCGATTACTAAAATTCTCATATTAAAAGAACCTCCTATCTTTTGGCAACTGTTGAAAATACAAATTTATCAGGACGGTATGAGTTTACGCCGTATTGAAATAAAGTTCCATTTGATAAGTAAGTATGGCTTTCAATTACAACGACTGCATTAAAATCCTTTAAATCCATATGTTTCTTTTCTTCTTCAGTGGCATATCTAAATTTTATTTCACGCCGTGAATGTGAAATTTTTAAATGCAGCTTTTTTTCTAAATAATCATAAATTGAATTTTCGACAATATCCTTGTCTAAAAACGGAACTATTCTCTTATCAAAATATGTAGTTTCATATTCAAGAGCTTCTCCGTCAAGTACACGGTTACGTGAGATTTTATAAAATGAAACGTCTTCAGAAACTTCAAAAATATCCATTATTTTTTTAATCCCTTTAATAATTGTCAAGCCTACTAGATTTGTAGTAATATCTATGTTTTCAATTTTATTAAGTTCCTTTGATGTTCGCAAGTTTGACAAACTATTTTTAAAACGTCCATTTTCCAGAACCATTGAATTTTTTCCTTTAATTTTTTGGATATATCCATCTAATTCAAGCATAGAAAGTGCTTTTCTTATGGTATCTTTAGAGTAGGAATATTTACGTGCAAGCTCTGCTTCACTGCTTAAAAATTCCCTAGCTTTAAGTGTGCCGTTTGTAATTTTTTCTTTTATATCATTATAAACTTCCTTGTATTTGCTCACAGGTGTAGCTCCTTTCAAAAAATATCAATTTTATTATATCCCGAAAAGTAGAAAATAGCAATGAAAATTGGACTAAATTTAATAATGTGTTCAAACCTTTTTAAATAAAATTGCAAAAAATAGTTTTTTAATTAACTGTAACATTTTATATGTAGAATATTTTTACTTGTAAAAACTTAAATACTTTGCTACAATATTTTTATAAATTAAGCATAACTAAGGAGGATATATGTATAAAGTATTAGTTGGAGAATATATAGATGATGAAGCGGTTGCTGGGTTACATAGTGCAAAAGATGTGAAAGTTGATGTAAAAGTGGGAATTTCACGTGAGGAAATTCTGGAAATAATTCATGAATACGACGCTCTAATTGTAAGAAGTGTCATAAAAGTGGATAAGGAGCTGCTGGATAAAGCTAAAAATCTAAAAATAGTGGGACGTGCCGGAAATGGAACAGATAACATAAATATCCCAGAAGCTACTGCACACGGAGTAATTGTTGCAAATACACCTGACAGCAATACCGTTTCTGCTTGTGAAATCGCAATTGGGCTGATGATTGCAACTTCGAGAAATATTGTTGCGGCAAATAATTTTATAAGAAGTGGAAAATGGGAAAGGGAAATTTTCGTAGGAAATGAACTATTTGAAAAAACATTAGGAATTATCGGACTTGGAAGAATTGGTGGACTAGTGGCTACAAGAATGAAAGCGTTTGGAATGAAACTTGTTGCATATGATCCATATATTTCAGATGAACGTTTTAAAAGATACAGTTGTGAAAAAGCCAAAACATTGGATGAATTGATGGAAAAAGCGGATATAATAACAATTCATACGCCTAAAACAAAAGAAACTATTGATATGATAAACGCTGAAAACATTCGCAAGTTAAAAGATGGAGTAAGACTTGTAAATGCAGCACGTGGTGGACTTTTTAACGAAGATGCTGTTGCAGAAGGGTTAAGAAGTGGAAAAATAGCCAGTTTTGGATATGATGTTCACACTGTTGAACCACGTACAGACTGTGTCTTATACGAATTTGACAATGTAGTTGCAACTCCGCATATTGGGGCGACAACTTATGAGGCACAGAGAAATGTAGGAACTCAAGTTGTAAGACAAGTACTAAATGGACTTCGTGGAGAAATAGTGGAAACAGCTGTAAACTTGCCTGCAATTGGAAGAGAAGAATTTTTAATTGTAAAACCTTTTATAAATTTGGCTGAAAAATTAGGAAAAATATATTTTCAAATAGAAAAAACTCCAATTGCAAATGTAGTAATTAATTATTATGGGGAAATTGCTGGACAGGAAACTGCCCTAGTAGATTCAACAGCAATGAAGGGAATTCTGGAGCCTGTATTAAAAGAAGAAGTTAATTATATTAATGCAAAGCCGCTAGCTGAAAAAAGAGGAATCAATATTTCAATAAATAAAAAGGAACATAAATATAAAAATTATTCATCAGCAATAGAATTTATCATAACAAGTGAAGAAGGCAAAAAAATCTATGTTGTCGGAACAATTGGAATGAATAACGAAGAAAGAATTATCAGCATAAAGAATCACGATGTGGATATGGCAATTTCTGACAATATGATTTATTTAGGAAATGATGACGTGCCAGGAGTTATCGGAGCTGTAGGGGCAACTTTAGGAAAAGAGAACATAAATATTGCCACAATGAATGTTGGTAGACGTGAAAATAGTGCAATTATGCTGCTTACAGTAGATAGTGAAGTTGGAAGAAAGTCGTTAAATAAATTGAAAGGACTGAGTCAAATAAAATGGGCTCATTACTTGGATTTGACAATATAGTGTTTTATGAAAGTTGATAAATGCAAATGAATATAAACAAATATTTAAAAGAATTAAGAAAATTGCTAAAAAAAATAGATCTTTTAAGTTATTTAAAAATAATTTTCATGATTATATCGGTAGTGTTATCTCAAAATAATTTATTTTTTATAACAAATGCAGCTTTAGTATTTTCCATTTTAAATTCTTTTGTAAGAAAAGAAAATGATAAATTTGAAAGGAAATTTATTTTTGATTTTGAAATTTTTACTTTTCAATGTTTTACTTTATTTTATTTGAATAGACAGACATTGCTAATGGGAATAAAATTATTCGACATTGAATATTTTTCAAAAATTATATTAAATGCAGGATATTTAAACGGCGAACTTATGTTTTTGATATTGTTTGGCTTGCTATATATATTTATAAGAAAAAAGAGTAAGGCATACAAGTCTTATGTTTGCATAATAGTTTTATATTTCTGTTTATTTGAAGATGTATTTTATACAGGATTTTCATTATTAGGAATTCATTATTTGATAGGGCTATTATTTATTTTTGTAAATATAATATTTTTACCGGCATTTATTGATTTTGTAATTATTTCACTAGCTGTATTGTATTTTTTTATGAAAGAGAATAAAAATTATAAATTGGTGTATTTATTACTAGTATTTTGTTATATTTTTAGATTGAGTCTTGCAGTAAGAATTTTCTTGTAGAGATTCTGATGATAAGAAGAAAGGAATAAAGATGGGTTTAAAATTTAAAGTAAAAGTGCCGGGAACATCGGCGAATATTGGTGTGGGATATGACTGTCTAGGAGTTGCATTGGATTATTTTCTGGAACTGGAAGTGGAAGAAAGTGATAAAATTGAATTTTTGGAAAATGGGAAGCCGTTTTCGATTCCGATTGAGGAAAATTTAATTTTTGAAGCGATAAAATATACGGAAAAGTATTTGGTAAAAAATATTCCTAGTTATAAAGTAAATATTGTGAAAAATAATATTCCAATTTCACGTGGGCTGGGAAGCAGTTCATCAGCTATTGTCGCTGGAATTTTGATTGCAAATAAATTTGCTGGTGATGTGCTGGATATTAATGAAGTAGCAAAACTTGCTGTAGAAATGGAAGGGCATCCTGACAATGTAGTGCCTGCAATCTTTGGGGGAATGGTACTTACTGCACACGATAAGGAAAACATCGTTCACAGCTCATTAATAAATTCGGACGATTTATGTTTCTACGTAATGATTCCCGATTTTAAATTATCAACAGAAAAAGCAAGAAGCGTTTTACCAAAAATGTACCTAGTTTCTGACGCAATAAACAACATTTCAAAGCTGGGATTACTTGTAAACGCCTTTAACAAAGGTGAATACAACAACTTACGTTTTCTTTTAGGCGACAAAATTCACCAGCCTTACAGATTCGCATTAATAAACGATTCAGAAAAAATATTTGAAATATCTAAAAAATACGGTGCATTAGGTGAATATATAAGCGGTGCGGGGCCTACATTGATTTCCTTGAATTATGATAATGATGAATTTTTGGAAAATATGAAAAAGGAACTTTCGGAGTTATCGGATAACTGGACTATTGAGAAGAAGAAGATTAATTTGAAGGGTGCGGAAGTTTATTAATTAATTTACAAATAATGATTTGAGATGAAAAGGTTTTTAGAAATACTGTATAAATGTTTTAACCAAAAACAAAGCAAAGAAGATTTTTTTATTAATTTTGCAGTTTTTATGTCAATAGGTTTTATTTTTGATATACTAATAAAAATATTATTTATGAATACTGTTTTAGAAAATACGGGTATTGTAATTTATTTAAACATACTGTGTATGTTAATAGAATATTATAAATGCAAGTATTTAGGAAAAAGTAAATTAAAATTTTTTATTAAAGTTTTATTGTCGCTTGTTATTACAGTATTATTTATGATAATAAAATAATAATTTTATTTGAAGGCGGGATGATAAATTATGAAATAAAATTATTAATATAAATAAATTTGAAGAAAGATACTAAACTACAAAAATTGTTTTTAGTATCTTTTTTATTTAGAAGGAAATAAATATCAATTCCAATAACAAAATTAAATGGAGAAATTTGTTGTCAAACTCTTTGACAAACCTGTAAAGATGTGTTATTCTAAATTTAGAATTAGTAATTATATTTGAAATGTTTTTAGGAATTACGTTCTTCAATAAGAGAAAATATTCACAAGGAGGTAGTTTTATGAAAAAAGTTTTATTAGCTATACTATTAATGGGTGGGACAATTGTATTTGGACGTCCTGGAGAAGTGGGAATAAAGGATTTTGAAAGTGTTAGTGGTTTTTGTGAAGGTGGAAGGATAATTAGCACTAAAAAGGCTTCGACTGCAAGTGATGGAATAACTGGATTGCCAGCTTCTGCTAGAGTAAAATATCCGCTTTGTAAAATAGATGGGTTAAAATACAGAAATATAACAGTTGTTATAAAAAGTTGGGATTATGATTTTGATTCATCAAATGTACAAAATGTATCTTTGGATGGACAAAATATAGCAATAGATTATAATAAAAGAATAATTTATGTAAAGGGAGATATTTTTGTTGATTATTCAAATTAATTAAGTAATAAATTTAGTAATAGAAAGTTGCTTTAAAATTTTAAAGTGACTTTTTTCTTTTTAAAAAATTTTCCTTTGCTAATTTTAAGTCAATATAATTGAATTGTAAAGATTTTTTTAGTATAATTAAGTATATTAACTTTAATATGTGAAAGGGGAAGGACTATGTTAAAAAATGCGAAAAAATTGTATGAAAAATATAAAAAAACAAAAATTACAGGTGAAGATTTAAAAAAAGCTAGTAAAATTACAAACAATTTAGGAAAAATTTCATCAAAATTTGGGCTTCTTGTGAGAATGTTGCAAGCGGACAAAAATGGGGAGTTTAAAATTCCGACGATGGATAAAGTCAAAATTATTGGAGCGATTGTTTATGTGATTACAACGATTGATGCAGTGCCTGATCTTTTGCCAGTTATTGGATTTGGAGATGATATTGGGGTAGTGGCTTATGTGATTTCAAAACTGGGGTCTTTGCTTTCTGAATATGAGAAATTTGAAATACAGAAAAAACAGGATGAAAAAGATAAAAATGTGGATTGGGATAATTTGAGAGTTGTAAATGAAGATTAGTATAAAGTTTTATATTGTTTATAACATTATATATAACAAAATAAATTATCGGACATAAAAAATATTTAATATTTAAAATATTTTTATATTATATTTTTATTTTCATAGATTATACAATATTATCATAGATTGTATAATATTTTTTCAAACTTTCATTTATATGTAAAAATATATTTGAATTTTAATATTGAATGAGTTTATTTTCAAAAAGGATTTATTATAATCAGAAATGAAATAAGAAGTGGAGAAATATGAAAAAAGAAAATTTTTTGAGGCAGTTTCCAAAAGAAATGGAGTATTTGGTTAGTAAATTGTATAATTGTTATGAAGTGGCGAAGGAATATGAGATTATGAGCTTTACTGAGGAGTTTTATACGCCGAATTTTTGGAAGAAGCTAGGGAAAAGGATGGATAGACTTAATGTTATTTGTGATGGAGTTTTTGCGGATAGTGATAGACGGCAAATTGCATTTGTGCCTGATAGTTTTATAGCTGGAAATAGAGATGTTTATGATAATTTTGCAAAAAATGGCAAAAGTTTGGTACAAGATGATGAAAAATTTGAAGAATATGCGGACTTTAATAATGAGTTTAATGAGAATAGTTTTCAATTTCCAAATAAATTGTTAAAAATATCAATAGATTCAAGATTTCGTGAATATTCACATAAAGATTTTTTGGGAAGCCTTATGGGGCTTAATATAAAAAGGGAGCTTATGGGAGACTTGATTTTGGAAAATGAGGGCAGGAAAATATCAGGGTATATTCCAGTATCAGAGAAAATTGCGGATTATATTATTTCGGAATTAAAGCAAATTGGAAAAGCCTCTTGTGAAATTGAAATTATTGACACAAAAAATAAAAATGTTCTTCCGCAATATAAATATGATAATAAGTTAATCACAGTTCCCTCCAAGCGTCTGGACAGCATCATTTCAACGATTACAAATTTATCTCGGACAAAAGTAATTGAGCCGATTGAAAAAGGAAAGGTTCTAGTTGATTATGTGGAAGAAAAGGATAAGTCTAGAATGCTTGAAATTGGGAGTTTGATTACGATTAGAGGGTTTGGGAAGTATAAATTGTTTTTGGATAAGGGGGAAACGAAAAAGGGGAAGGAACGCATACTTGTGAAGAAATACATTTAGAATCTTGGAATAATAAAAATAGATTTATTGATAACTTGATTTAAATGTTCTAAATTAAAGAAAGAAGGTAGAAAAATGAAAGATGTTACACCAAAAAGTAATTTTGAAATATTGATAAGATGTCTTGTAATAGCAATTGGAATTGTGGCAGTGATTGCATTTCTGAAATTAGCACTTTCGGTATTTTTATCAGTTGCAGGTTGGATAATTCCGATTGCGTTGATATTATTTTTGTATGAAAAATTTAAAGAAAAATAGTTTTTTTAAAAAATTTTTATCAAATTGATAATTAAGTAATTTTAGAGCTTGAAAATATGTAACTTTTACATTTAGATTTGAAAAAGTATTATTATAAAAAATAGAAAAGGAATGAAAAGATGGAAAGAAGTGAAATAAAACAGGAATATAAATGGAATTTATCAGATATTTATGAAAATTATTCAGCTTGGGAAAAGGATTTTGAGAAAGTTAGTGAGTTGAAAAAAGAATTGGCTGGATTTAAAGGGAAATTTGGGAATGAAGGGAAGTTATTGGAGTTTTTTCAGAAGCAGGAGGAGATGGATAAGATTTCTTATAAATTGTATCGGTATCCTCAGCTTGCGAGGGATTTGAACTCGTTGAATAAGGAGGCTGTGGAGCATTTGCAGAAGGTGCAGTTTTTATTTGCGGAGGTTTCTACTGAATTGTCCTGGGTAAATTCGGAACTGGTTGATAATCGTGAGAATATTGAAAAATGGATTGAAAAAAAAGAATTTGATGATTATAGATTTGGACTAAAAAATTTATTTAGGTTGCAAAAGCATATTCTGGAAGAAAAGGAAAGCAAACTGTTGTCGTACTACAGCTCATTCTTTTCAGCACCTAGAAGCATTTATTCGGAAGTTACGGTTACGGATGTGGAGTGGCCTCAGGTTACGCTTAGTTCTGGAGAAAAAGTGGATGTAACGCCTGCCAATTATTCTAAAATTTTGTCTACAAATAGAAATCAGGAAGACAGAAAACTGATGTTTCAGACGTTTTATACAATTTATGAAAAGAAAAAAAATACGATTGGGGCAATTTATAACTCAATTTTGCAAAAGGGAATTGCTTCAAAGAAAGCCTACAATTACGATTCATTTTTGTTAAGCCATCTGGAAAGCGACAATATTCCAGAAGAAATTTACTTAAATCTTGTCAATACGGCGAAAAATAATACAAAACCATTGCAAAGATATTTAAAATTGAGAAAGAAAATTTTAGGACTTGAAAAATACTATAATTTTGACGGCTCAATTAACCTAATAGAATTTGACAAGGAATATGAGTATGATGATGCGAAGGAAATAGTGTTAAATTCAGTTGCTCCACTTGGAAAAGATTACGTAGAAAAAATGAAAAAAGCGATTTCAGAAGGCTGGCTGGATGTATTTGAGGCGAAAGGAAAAAGAACAGGAGCGTATTCTGCAGGAGTTTATGGAGTTCACCCATATATGCTTCTAAATTACAACAAGACTTTAGACAGCGTATTTACATTGGCACATGAACTGGGACATACCTTGCACACTCTTTATTCAGACGAAAATCAGCCTTTCTCGATGGCAGACTACACAATTTTCGTAGCGGAAGTGGCTTCTACATTTAACGAAAGATTACTGCTTGACTATATGCTGGAAAATACCAATGATCCAAAAGAAAGAATCGCACTGCTGGAGCAGGAAATTGGAAATATTGTTGGAACATTCTATTTTCAGGCATTACTAGCAGATTATGAATATCAGGCACACAAGCTGGCAGAAGCTGGAGAGCCGATTACAGCCGAAGTTTTGAGCAAAATTATGGAAGACTTGTTTGACAAATATTACGGCGACATAATTGAAAAAGATGATTTAATCTATATTTTCTGGGCAAGAGTTCCACACTTTTTCAACTCGCCATTTTACGTGTATCAATACGCAACTTGCTTTGCCTCATCAGCGATTTTATATGAAAAAATGATAAATTCAAGTGATGAAAGCGAGAAAAAACAAACACTAGACAAATACATTCAATTATTAAGCTCAGGAGGAAATGACTTCCCAATGGAACAGCTAAAAAAAGCAGGAGTTGACTTATCAAAAATTGAAACAATCGAGGCCGTGGCGAAACAGTTTGATTTGCTGTTAGATAAATTGGAAGTGGAAATTGGGAAGTTGTAGAAAAACATTTATTTTTTGTATAACATTGTATTTACAACGTAATTAGAAATTGATATAATAAAGAAAAAAGAAGGTATTTGTTATGGCAAATGCAAATTTAAGTATTAGAGTTGATAAAGAAACAAAAGAAAAAGCGAACGAATTATTTAACAAATTTGGCTTGACAATGACAACAGCAGTAAATATGTTTTTAAAAACTGCAGTTAGAGAAAATAGAATTCCTTTTGAACTGAAATTGGAAGAAGAGCCAAATGAAGTAACAATGAAAGCAATTGAAGAAGGAAGACGGATTGCAAAAGACGATAGTGTAAAGGGATATGACAGCATAGAGGAGTTGAGAGAGGCACTTGGTGTATAAAAAGGCTAGGCTCACATTCAAAATTGTTTTAGTATGATTATGAGTTTTGATATTATATATAAAGGAGTGAATTTTTATGAAAAAAGTAATTTTACTTTTTACAATAATTTTAGGATTTAATTTATTTTCGGATAATTTAAAAAATAATGAGATACCTTTTATTTCTTCTTCATATGATGAATTTTTTCAAAAAGTAGAGAAATTAGAAGAAAAAATAAAAAATGGAGATAAAAAAGCGATTAATAATTTAGGGAATTTGTATGCGAAGGATGAAAATTCTCGAAATATTCCTAAGGCAAAAGAATATTATAGATTGGCGATTAAAAATGGTTCTGAAATTGCTAGGAAAAATTTGGAAATAGTAAATAAACTTCCAAAATTATGTCCTGAGAGATCAATATGTGAAAATTGGACAACAATTAGGTTTGTAGAAAAAGATGGAAAAATTGTGAAAATGATAATAAGAGGGTTTCCAATTGATAAGGAAGAAGTAAATAAAACTGAAAAACAGGCAATTAAAGAAGAAATAGAATACATGCTGAATGTTTTCTTTGAGAATGAAGAATTTGAAATTGTCGGATATGCTGATAAAACTGAGAATAATAAAAATAAATTATCTTTATTGAGAGCTGAAAAAATGTCAGAATTTCTGAAACAAAATGGATTGAGAAAAGATATAAAAATTACTAAAATGATTGGAAAAGGATCTGAAAATCCAATTGATACGAATGATACAGTAGAGGGAAGATACAATAATCGTCGTGTTGAAATTTTATTAAAAAATGGAAAAGTTAAGGAAATTGATATTAGTAAATTACTAAATCAGTTAAGAGATGAATAAATTTAAAAAAGTTTCGATTTTAAAAAAAATGTGGTATAATTAATAGAGAAAAAGTTTGAAGGAGAAGGTGATTTTGATGAGAAAAATTTTTAATAAAAAGATTGGTGTTTTGATTTTTTCTTTGGTATGTGCTGGATTGGCAAATGCAGCTCCTGTGAGAAATGCAAATGCGGCTGTAAAACTTGTACAAAATTCAATAATTAATCATGGATTTGGTGGCAGTCAAGGAATAAAATGCATGAAGTTTTATTTTGATGAAACTGATGATGAATTTCAAGTTGATGTGCATAGTGATAATGCGAAATGTGGTGGGGATCCAAGTGTTGAGCCACGTTTATTCAGTTATACTGTGAATAAAATAACTGGAGAACTTGCGACAGATAATTTTAGTTATGCAGAAGATCAGGGAATAGACTGGGAAGGAGATTTTCTTCCGATAGATTAACTTTTAATATTTTGAAACTATTAAGAAGTGGAGTCTGAAGTATGAAAAAATTTATTTTAATGCTAATATTTGTTTTGGGAAGTTTTACTTTTGCAGAAATAACGGATAAAGATGTGGAGAGTTTTTTTTCACCTAAAACACAAGTTTATGTTTCAAATCAGAAAGATTGGTTTTATGGAATGTACCCAGCTAATGGAGAAGAAACTACATGGAAAAAGATTAATTTCTTTATTAATGTCTTGCCAGTAGGGAATAAATATAAAATTTCATATACGCCTTTTGAAAATGTAGAATCTTATGACAAAGAAGGTTATCCTGTGCTAATCTATAAAATTGATAAAGGATATGTTGACGGAGAAGAAAAAGATATATCTACAACAGATTCGTATGAAATTACTATTTTAGGGTTAATACATTCAGGTACAGAGATTAAAAATGGTAAAAATTATACAAGAAGTAGTTATCAGGTGCTTTCAAAAAATGAGCTAGATGCTTTATTGAAATCTAAAAATGCAAAAAAACTTGACTCTAGTACAGAAAAAAATACAAAAGAATTTCTGAACTGGCTATTTCATAATGCTAATTAAATTGTTTCAAGGAGTAATAAAAAATTTTATAAAATCAAGAAAAAAGAGTTATCTAAATTCAATTGCAAATATTAGATAGCTCTATTTTTTGTTTATTCTTTTTTTCAATTCTCTTAATGGAATAGGATTGGAAGTTTTCACTAAATCCTTGTAGACATTGTTTAAATGTTTAATTACAGATTTGTCAGCAGTTTTTATGCAAGTTTCGTGATTTAGGAGAAATCCTGTGTCAGTACAGTTTAAGGAGCCTAGAAAGGCTGTTTTATTGTCAATTATGTAAATTTTACTGTGGAGATGGTAATCTTTATCTAAAATATGTAATTTCAGATTTTCTCTTTTGGAGTAGGTAAATTTAGAAGATTTTTTATTATTCAATATAAAATCTCTGAAAAATACAATAAAAAGAGAAAAAAGTATTGTGAGAATTAAAAAACTACTTTTGGACAATGAATTTCTCATAAAGGAAACATTAAAGCCAAAAGATGTAAAAATTTCCAGTATTGCAAGCGATAAAATTATATAAAATACAATTAATAGAAATTTTCCAAGTTGAAAAAGCCATTCGTTTTGATTTGGTGAAGAATGTTTTTTTATAAATAATATTTTTTTTAAAAGTGGATAAATTCGTTCGTTGTCTTTTGAAATAATCTTTACTTGAACGTTTTTGTTTAATGCCTTAAAAATTTCTTCACCTATCATTCTTCCGCTTAAAAAAGGAGCAATTATTGTAATTGATTTTTTTGCATTTTTCATTGTAGCTCTTACGGCAATTCCTGCTTTTTTCCCAGCGTAAATATCACAGGAAATATCTTTTAAAAATGTATTTTCCATATTTTTCATATCTTAAATATTTTTACTCCCTTTTTTCACTAAAATTTTCTATTTTTTTCTCTTCTGCTTTATTTTCTTGAATTGTAGTATTTTTCAAAAAGTTAGAAATTTCCTTCATCGTACGCGTATCTTTTAAAATACTTGTATGAGTGGTATTATCAATAATCTTGAAATTTTCAGATTTCATTTTTGCAGAGTCCACAGGTACCATTCCATCATCTTTTCCTGGAATTAGCATTGAATAAAAAGGATTATTTGTTTTATTCCCGATTAAAATAAGATAATTATAATCAGGTTCGCCAAGTTGATTTACAAAACTATCTTTTTTTGTGCTAAATTGCGGAACAACTTTTCCGAGAATAAATGGAAGTTTGTCTACAAATGGAATATCTGCCAGGTGGCTTCCATGCGATGGTGGAGAAATAAACACTACTTTTCCAAGATTTTTAAGTGGATTTTCTTTTAAATAGTACCTTAAAATTCCCGTTCCCATCGAATGTGTCACAAAATTAATTTTTATATTTTGATTTAAATTTTTATCAGCTGCTTGTCTATTTTTTCGATTTCCATTTTCATCAATTTCAAAATACTGATTTTCTATTTTATTGTAAAAATTTTGTGCATAAATTTCTCCAATAATATTTTCAATACTTGGTTTTATATAAAGCTCTGTAATTTCTTGTGCAGTTTCCTTAGTTGTAGGATACTGGATATTTACAATTCTATAGTCATTTTTAAAATACTGGGCAATATTTTCCATATCTGAACTTTTTCCGTAAATTCCGTGAAAAAGCACTAAAAAATCCTGATTTTCACGTTTTTTATCATTTTTTTCATAATAAGTTTTTATTTTATAGTCGTGGTAAAGCAGTCCAGCCCAACTGTTTTTAGTTGTAGTAATTCCAACGGCAGTAATTGAGGTTCCAATTAATATATTTTTTATTATTTTTTTCATATTTTTCCTTTTTTAATTATTAATTGTCAATTTATAAAATTCAAAAATACCAGTTTCCCCAAGTTTTGCCACATATTCATCAATTTCTTCAATATATTCGGAAATTTTTCTTCCTTGTCCTCCAGTTGCAATAACATAAGCATTTGGAAAAAATTTTTTATATTGTAAAATTAATTCCTTAACTGCTCCGACATTTCCGTAAAAAATACCTGTATTAATCTGAGAAACCGTATTTATTCCCAAAACTGTTTCAGGTTCTGTAAATTCAATTTTGGGTAAAGCGGCAGTATTGTTGAATAAGGCATTTATTGAAAGTGTAATTCCAGGGAGAATGCTTCCGCCCATATAAGTGGAATCTTTTATCATATCAAAAGTTGTAGCTGTTCCAAAGTCGATAATTAGAAGCTCCTTTTCTGGATGTAAATTTTTTGCCGCCAAAATATCGACAATTCTATCTGCTCCAAGTCCACGTTCCATATTTGGTAAAATTTTTATTTTATTTTCAACGTTGTCAAGATTTACAAAAACTGGATTAATGTCAAAATATTTTTTTCCAAGTCTTGAAAAATTTTCGTTAATATTCGGAACAACAGATGATACAATGATGTTTTCAACGTTTAAAATTTCCAAATTACTGTTTTTAGCAAATTCCTTTAACATTATAAAAAGGGTATCTTCAGTAAATTCAAGATGTGTAGGTATCCTAAATGTTGCCAGTATATTTCCTTTCATATCATAAAAAATTGGCACAATATGTGTATTTCCAATATCAAATCCTAAAATCATTGTTTTCTCCTTTCTTTTTTATTTCATAAATAATCCAATATAAGCTGCAACCGATAAAATAACACCGACAATTGCTTCTCCGCTCATTAATCCGTTTGAGAGTAAAAGTAGATTAGAATGAAGTTTTTTTGAATGTCTGTTTGCAAAATAACTTATAAGGCCACCTAAAAATACAGTTGAAGTCAAATAAAATGGAACATAGATTCCAATTCCAAAAGTTAGTACTGGAAGATTTAACAGACTTAAAACCATACCGAAAATAAGTCCGGCAAAGAAAATTCCTAGAAATGGAATTCCATTTATTACTGTTGCGACAATGGAAGCCTGTAATGCAATTAAATCAGTATTTTCCACAGGGCCTATATTTTTGTAAATTCTAAAAAATACAAAAAATAAAAATGTTATTACAAATGAACTTACAATTGACCCGATTAATTCTCCAACAAGCTGATCTTTTGGATTTACATTCATTCTATATCCTGATTTAAAGTCATTCAGAATATCTCCAGAAAGTCCGCAAGCTACTGCAATAATACAGGCTAAAAGGAATAATGTCAAAGTTGTTAAGTCTGCAGAAAATTTTATTCCAAAAATATTTAAGCCATTTAATATTTTGTTTAAAAATGAAATTAACAAAATTGTGATTATTGCATAAATTTCCATTGGATTGACTCCAGTTTTTCCAGTTGAATATCCTGCAATTATTGTACAAAGGATGGAAATTAGAATAAGAACTAATGCCAGAAATATTGGCAATTTGTATATTAAAATTATAATAATAATTGAAAAAATTGATAAAAATGATAACTTTTTAAAAATATTCTGATTATTTTTTTCATTTTTTGATTTATTTGAAAAAATAATTTTTAAAATCACAGCAATCCCAATTCCAATCATAAATCCCATTCCAAAGCTATTTTTCATAATAGCAAAGTCATTTAATTTAAAAATTTTAGCAAGTGGCTCTCCAATAAAAACAATAACTGCACCGCCTAAAAACCATACAAATGTATTTACAAATCCTAAAACATATCCAATCCCAACTAAAAGGGGTGATACATAAAGGCTAAGAAGGCCATTTTTTAGTGAAAGCAAAGCAGGAATAAATGGCGGTTTCCCTTTTGAAAAGCTGAAATCACGAAAAAGCGCGATAATTGAGCTAAATAATGTCCCAAAAGCCACATAACGAATATTTTCCATATTTTCCCCTGATTTAACAAGATTATATGCCGCTTCTCCAATTGGGAATTCCAGTTTTTCCTCTTCAATTAATTTTGAACGAAAAATATAGGATAAAAATGAACCAGCGATACTTCCAACCAAAATAGTTATGCAAAGTAAATATTGATTAATATCCGAAAGTTTTCCACCTAAAATAATATAAGCCGGCACTGTAAAGGCAACTCCCCCTGCCACCATTGACCCAGCACTCATTATTGTATGTGTAATCGTAATTTCCTTATTGTCTGTTCTTTTAAAAAATTTTAACGTTATCATCGACAAAAGCGTAACCATTATCGTTGGCCAAGGTAACGCTCCAAATTTTAATACAATGTAAAAAGAGCTTGCGGATACTAAAATTGCACCTACAATTCCGATAAAAACAGCTGGAAATGTTATGTTTAATTTTTTTTCTTCTGTCATTAAGTTTCCTCCTAAATGTTTGAATGTTGTTTCTTAAAATTTTACTTCATTTTCATAGTATTTGTCAATGAATTTTTTATAAACTTCTTATTTAATTATAGAATTTATATTGAATATCAAATAAAATAATATTATTATCATAAATTTATTTGACAAAAGAAATATTTTGATATATAATAAATCATATTTGCAAATCATTTGCAAAAGTGAAAACATTTTTTAGGAGATGTTATTATGAAATTAACTAAGAAAAGGCAGCAAATACTTAATCTTATACAGTCTTCAGACACTCCAATAAATGCCAAGTTTTTAAAATCAAAAGTAGATTTTGACTTATCGACAGTTTATCGAGCTTTGGAATTTTTAGAGAAAAATAATTATATTTTTTCGTTTGACTTTGAAAATGAAAAATATTACTTTAAGGAAGAAAATGCCAATTTTTTTATTTGTGATTCTTGCAAGCATATTGAAACTATGCCTGAATTTTCAAATGAAGAAACAGAAAAAGAAAAAAGCGAATTAAAAAAACGAGGCTTTTCACTATTGTCACATCTTTCGATTTTTAAAGGAAAATGCAACGATTGTGATTAAATCTATGATTTATACTAGACTCTGTTTGAGAAATGAAATTATATTTTAATTATTTAAAAATATTAAGTTTTTATCTTTTTCTAGAAAAGTTTTTAATAAATTCATTATTTTATTACAAAAAATACATATAGGAGGAACTAAAATGAAAAAATTATTATCATTACTTTTATTATCAGCTCTGTTTATTTTTTCTTGCGGAAATAAATCAGAAACTAAAAAAGAGCAAGGAACTACTACAGGATCAAAGGAAAAAATTGTAACAAGCGTGCCGCCTTTAAGATGGCTTGCTCAAAAAATTGCAGGAGATGATTTTGAAGTTATTTCAATTGTGCAGCCAAATATGAATCACGAACTATTTGAGCCGAAACCTTCAGATTTGAAAATTTTGGAAAATTCAAAGGTATTTTTCACTTACAATATGCTAGGATTTGAAGAAACAATTTCTAACAGCTTAAGTGATAAAAATAAAATTGTTAATGTTTTAGATGGTGTTGATAAAAATTTATTTATCAAAGGAGATCATGATCATGACCACGAACATGAGCATGGACATGAACACGGTAAAAAGGAAGAACACGAACATCATCACGAGCATGAAGGACACGATGGGATTGATCCGCATGTTTGGTTCTCGCTTGACATGATGCCTAAAGTTGCTGAAAATATAAAAAATGAATTGTCAAAACTTTACCCAGACAAAAAAGAAACTTTTGAAAAAAATTACAATGCTTTCATTACAGAACTTAATCAGGTAAAAGCAGAACTTTCACAAAAAATGGCTTCAAAAACTAAAAAATCATTTATGATTTATCACCCTGCATTAAACTATTTCCTAAAAAACTATGCCATTGAAGAAATTTCAATCGAGCAGGAAGGAAAAGAGCCGTCAGCACAGCAAATAAAAGAAATTATTGATGAAGCAAAAGAACATAACATAACTACAATCCTAGTTCAGCCTCAATTTCCAAAACAAAGTGCTGAAGCCATTTCAAAAGAAATTCCTAACTCAAAAGTCGCTGAATTTAATGTTGACAAGGAAAATGTCTTTGAAAATCTAAAACAGTTTGTAGATTATTTAAATTAAAAATTTTTATTCAATAAAAAAGAACGAGAAGAAAAACGAAAGGATAAAAATTTGATGGCTAACGGACAGAATAAAAAACTTGTGAGTGTACGAAATCTTAACTTTAAATACAACAATGACTATATTTTGAATGATATAAACTTAGATATTTTTAAAGGAAAAAATGTTGCAATTCTGGGAAGAAATGGTGGCGGAAAATCGACTTTGGTAAAAGTTATGCTTGGATTTTTAAGAAAAAATTCTGGCAGTATTGAGTTTTTTACAAGTGAAAACAAAATTGGGTATTTACCACAAATAAGGGAGTTCGACACTTCCTTTCCTATTAACATTTTTGATTTGGTAATATCGGGATTAACTAATAAAAATAATCTTTTCAGAAGATTTAACAATGAAGAAAAAAAACGTGCTGAAATACTCTTGAAGGAATTTGATATTTTTCATTTAAAAAATAAATTAATAAACGAAGTATCTGGTGGACAGCTTCAAAGGGCATTAATTGCACGTGCCTTAATTTCTTCGCCAGAACTTATTTTTCTTGATGAGCCGGAATCATTTCTGGATAAGGAATTTGAATTTAAACTTTTTGAAAAAATAAAGGAATTGTCAGATTCAACAATAGTTGTAATTTCTCATGAACTGGAAAAAATCTACGACTACATTGATTCCATTTTTGTCGTGGAAGGCAATATTCGAGTTTATGAGAAAAAGGAAGATTACGTGTGCAGCAATCCTTATTTACATTCACACAAATAAACTTTACAAAATTAAAGATAAATTATTAAAGATTGGGGAATTATGGAATTTATAAAAATTTTTGAATATGCCTTTATGAGAAACGCCCTTGTTGTAGGCCTTCTTTCAAGTATATGCTGTGGAATAATAGGAACTTATATCGTAAATAAAAAAATGGTCTTTATTTCATCAAGTATCAGCCATGCCTCTTACGGCGGTATTGGAATAGGAATTTACCTGATTTATTTCTTTAACTTGCCAATAAAAGATCCATTATTTTTTGGACTGATTTTCTCAATATTATCAGGTGTGCTGATTTTGGTTCTAAAAGACACTCTTCACGTTGACGGTGATTTGGGAATAGGTATCGTTATGTCAATGGGAATGGCTATCGGAATTATTTTCGCCTTCTTGACACCAGGCTATCAATCCGATATGTCAACTTATTTATTCGGAAATATCCTTTTATCCAACACCCTAAACATAATTTTACTGCTAATACTGGACATCATTACAATCACATTTTTCATCATCTTCTACAAAAGCATCGTCTACACCAGCTTTGATGAAAACTTCTACAAAATCCACAGCGTCCCAGTAACCTTCATAAACTACTTTATGATAATCCTAATATCCTCCGTCATAATAATAAACATAAAAACAATAGGAATCATCCTAATAATCTCAATCCTGACAATCCCGCAGGCAATCGCAGCCTCACTCGCAAGAAAATACTCAGCAATCATAATTCTATCCATAATTTTCTCATTTATCGGAATACTATCAGGACTATATTTTTCCTACACACTAAATATTCCGTCAGGCCCTTCAATTATTGTGTTGCTTACGATTTTATTGGCGTTAGTTAAGATTTGGGGATTTGTGAAAGGAAAATTTTTGAATTAATAAATTTTAATAACTATAAAACACCTTCCTTTTAGAGTAATTTTTAAAGTTGCTATTACAATGGAAGGTGTAATTTTATTATAAATTTGTATTTTTATTTTTTAGAATTCCTGTTATTTTCTTTTTTTCCAATTCATCTAGTTTTGCTTGATATTCTTCTATTTTTTTTCTGTAATATTCTTCAGCTTTTTCTTCATCTTTATTTTCAAACTTTGATTCAATCATTGATTTTAACTTATTAGAAATTAATTTTTCTCCAATCTCTTCTATTATAAAATTAATTTCAAGATTGTCTTTTATCTGATAGTAATCTTTAGTATTATTTATTTCTTCTACTACCCCTTTAATCTTTTCAGTAGCAAATTTTCCAAAAGTCGATTCTAAAAACATAGTATTTTTAAACAAATCAATAATATTAGCCCCAAAAGTTTTCACATCATCTTTAATTTCAGCAATAATTTTTCCATTTTCATCTTTACTCAAATAAATACAATCTTTTGCTAAAACATCTGCTATCAGAAAAGGACTGTGTGTTGCAAAAATCAATTTAAACTTTTTATCTTCATACCTTCCTAATTCTTTTATTAATTCATATAAAAATCTTCTGCTCCATTCAGGATGTAGAAAAGTTTCTACTTCATCAAAAAAAAGTGTAATGTATTTTTTATCTTTAAATTCGCCATTTAAAACTCCATGAAGGGTTGAAAAATACTGTAATTTTATTTTTTCTCCATCACTTAATCCTTCTTCTTCTATTTTTATAAATTCCATTTCTCTGAATGAAGAATAATCAGAATGATATGCTTCTTCTATATTTGGAGTATGAAAAGTATCATATTTTTCTAACAACTCTATAATTTTTTTATTTTTCTTAAAATTAATTCTAAATTTTTTAATAATTTTAGTATCATCTTCATACTTCATATGAATTTTCTTTTTTGGTATATCTTTTACAAGAATAGCAATATCTTCAATAATTTTATATTTTTTTTCATCATAGTCAATCCAATCATGTTCCTCTTTCTCAATTTTTTCTAACAATGTTTTAATTTTTTCAAAAGGAGATTTATTTTTTAACAATCCCAAAATTTCTTTTTTTTCTTTTTGATTGAAACAATTTAATATATCCTGGATAAGATAATAATACATCATGTTAAAGAAGTGAATCCATTAAAACAAGGATTGAAACAGAATATAGAAAAAAATAACAACTTTTATAGGGTTGTTTTTTTATTTTTTTAGAAAAAATAAGTTAAATTGTCTTCTAAATAGGTTATTCGAATACTATATAATAAATTTATCAGAAATAATAGGAGTGATAAAAATGGCAAAAAGAAGTATGAATTTTGATGAAATAAGAAAAGCAAAAAAATTAGCAAGATTTTTAGGAGAATTTTCAGAAAATTTTTTAGTGATTATTAGATTGGTAGAGGCAGTTATAAAAGGGGAATATCAAATAGAAACTTGGAATTTAATTAAATTAATTGGAGCTATAATGTATGTTATTTTACCGTTAGATGCAGTGCCAGATGCTATTCCAGTTTTAGGTTTTACAGATGATATAGCAGTAGTAGCAGAAATTTTGAAAAGTATGGCAGATATAATAAACGATTTTAAAAAGTGGGAAGAAAATAAGTAAAAAAATTGCTCGATAGCTTCTTAATAGAAATTATTAGATAATTTAGTAATTTGAGAAGTTGTCGAGTATATTTATAAAAAATTGTGATAATTTTTATTATTTTGATTAGATTTTTGTTAAAAAGGTCTAGTGAAAAATTGTTATTTCTTACAAAATGTGGTATAAAATATATTATAGATTGATTTATTTATAAAAATACTAGATAAATGAAAGAGCATTAAGGGAGGAAAATATGGAAATAAGTAAATCTCTAAGAATTTCATTAACAGAAAAATGTAATTACAGATGTTTCTTCTGTCATGAAGAAGGATTAGATATGAGCAAAAAAAGGATTTCTAAAACGAAGGAAGAAGTTTATGATTTGATTGAAATTGCTTTAAAAAATGGATATAATGATTTGACTTTTACTGATGGTGAACCGTTGACAAAAAAGAAAGATATTCAATGGTATTTTAAAAAATTAGATCATAAAAAGATGTATCCAGATATTACAATTGTCACAAATGGATTTTTGATGGATGATGAATTGCTCGAGTGTGTATCAAAATATAAAGGGAATTTTAAATTTAATATATCGTTACATTCGTTAAATCCAGAAGATTATGAAAAAATTATTTGCTTAGCTGAGAATTTAAATTCAGAAAAAGTGATGGATGTTAGATTCAAGAAAGTGGTAGAAAATATACGAAAAGCTAAATTACGAAATTTGAATATAAAATTAAATTTTGTATTATTGAAGGGGATAAATACAGGAAAAGATAAAATAAGAGAAATTTTAGAATTTGCATTACAAAATAATATAGACTATATTAAATTTTTGGAATTGTTGGTAATTGAAGGGAAAAAAGAATTATATAAATATTTTACTGAAATAGAGCAGATTGAAGAAGTTTGGAAGGATGAATTGAAACTTTTGTTGAAAGATATTCCTAGAAGAAAATTGTATTTGTATAAAGATAAGTTGAAAGTAGAATTACAAAAATGTACTTGCAGTTTTGGTTGTAGTAATTGTTTAAAAAATAGAGATGTGAATTTGACTGCTGAATTGAAATATTTTCCTTGTTTTATTTTATCGAATGAAAATTATGAAGTTAAAAGAGAGAATTTATTAGAAAAAGTTAAATTAGGAAATGAAAAAATAATGGATTTGTTAAGAAGTATGGAGAAGACAGTCCACTGCTGATAAAGAAAAGAAAGTTTATACTAGAGAAAACAGAATTTTATTATAAAAGTAATTTAGATGTAAAAAATGTCATTGAAATATTAAAAGAAAATGGTTACAGATTATATCAAACATTGGAAACAAAGGAAAGATATTATACTACTGAAAATGATTTTGAAATAAAAAAATATATATTCACTCTCATAATGATTCTAAAGTATACAGAAATTATCCAAAATTATTCTTTAAATAATAATACAAAAGCAATGAAAATAAGATATATAAATAGAGGGATATATAATAAACCGAAAGAAGTAAATAATTTAAAAGAGTATGAAAATAATTTGGAAAATAAAAGAAGTCGTTTTTTGGAAGAATTAAACTGGCACATAGACATTTATAGAAATCATAATGATGAAAAAATAAGTATTGGAATAGAAAAAAATAATAATCAGACATTTATATTGTCATTTCAAAATGAAATAAAATCAGAAGAAATCTTAAAAAAGGCAGCATTAAAGAAAGTAAGTAATTTACCGCTTAAATACATTTTGAATAATAAAAATAAAAATTAAAGAAATTTTTAATAAGGAAGGGAAAATAAATGAATGGTGTAATTTTAGAACTTTCTGCGGTAGAAGATAAAATTATAGATAATAAAAAAATGTATAGTTTTGAGATTCATAAAAGAATGTCAGAAATACTGAAAATAGATAAGCGAGAGGAATTGAGAGTTTCAAATATTTTTGGTGAATTTTTTAATGAAAGCATAAAATTGGAAAAAGGAGAAAAATATAAGATTAGAGTAATTCCTAAAACGCAAGAAATTTTTTTAAAATTACAAGATCAATTGTTTCAATTAGCTATAAATAAAGAAAATCTTGTAATAGGAGATGGAATTTTTCAGTTAGTTGGAATTATAACCAAAAATGATACTTGGTGTGGTGAATATGATTTTGATAAAGAGATAAAAGCGTTAGATGTAGGAACACTGAGCTTTTATGAAAAAGTAAATTTAAAAATTGTTAATCCTATTTTAGTAAAAAGAAAGTCAATTTTTGGATTTGAAAAAATATTAAAAATTATTTTGCAGAATGTGGAAGAAGATACAGGTTTTAAAACACAGGAAATGGAAGAAAGTATTTTAAATTCAATTACAATAAAAAGAGAACTGTATAGAGAAAAAAGGGTAAATTTACTGAATGGTGAAATAAAAAAAGTTTATTTAGGAGATATAGAGCTTGTGTTACAAGGATACCATGGGAAGATACTTTTGATTCTTCTTCAGTATGTGAAATATGTTGGTGTTGGAGAATTTAGAGAGTATGGATTTGGAGAAATTATAAGTAGAAGTTAATTCCTAAACCTATTTAAAGTATAATTAATAATAAAGATTAAATTAAAACATAAAAATTATTTAAAATGAATTTTAAGGAGGCAAAATGAGCGAAAAAGATAAAACATTTGAAAATGTATTAAAAGAAAATAGAGTTTTAGTAAGTATTGAAACTGTAAAAATTAAAGATTTTATTTTTTCAACGAATAAATTGAAATTGATTAGAGGGGCAAGTTATCTTTTGGATTATATGAATCAAGTCGAAGTGCCAAGAATATTGAAGAAATATGGATTAGAATATAAAACACATGAACTTGTAGATAAGATTTATAATATTAATGCCGACAAGGAATTTTTAGAAAAAGTAGATGAAGAAATAGATAAGACTATTGATAAAAGAATATTGTATATTGGAGCTGGAAATGCTAAATTTTTAGTTGATAGTAAAAAAACTGCTGAAAAGATATGTAAAGAGATAAAAGAAATATACAAAAGTTTAGCTCCAAGTGCAAAAGTAGTTGCAGAGTGTTATCCAATGAAAGAAAATGAAAAAATATGGACTGCAATTGATGAATTGGCACAGAAAACTGCTGAGAAAAAAAGTGAAGGATTTCCTATGTTGAATATTGACTTGCCATTTGCTGTGAAGTGCGATTTATCAGGGACTGAACCAGCTGTTGTAAGTTTGAAAAATCTAGAAAAAGATTTGGAAAACATAGAAATTCATAGAAGTGGTGAAGGTTCTGATGATGATAAACAGGTGGAAGATACTATAACTGCTATAAGAAATGTTATAAAAAAAGATAACATGAAAATTAGTGAAGAAAGTGCTGTAAAAATTAAGTATTCTAATAAAATGATAAAAGATGATGTGAATGAGATTGGATTTTATTCGATTATAAAAAAGGCTCTTAATTATGATATTCATTTAAATACAGAGATTGATGATTATTCAGTAGGAGATAGTTTTATTGGATTTGTGTATAGTGATGGAGATGGACTTGGAGATTTTTTGAAAAATGTAAAAAAAGTTTATACAATTGAAGAAGAATATTTAAAATTTATGAGAAAATTCAGTGTTATTTTGGATAGAAATACGAAATATGTGTTGAAAGAAGTTATTAAGGAAATGTATGAAAAAGGTAAATTTGTGAAGAAAAAACCGATTTTGAAAGATGGAAAATTTGTGAAAGATGAAAAAGGGGAAAATATTGAAAAATCTGTAATTGGAGAATTTCTTATTGTTGGAGGAGATGATGTTTGTGCAGTATTTCCAGCAGATTTAGCAATAGAAATTTCATATGAATTTCAAAAACAATTTGAAGAAAAAATGAAAAAATTTACTGAAATTGAAAATCAAAAAAATGAAAAGAAAAATCCAGAAAATATAACTTCTTCTTGTGGAGTTGTAATTGCGAAAAATAAAACACCGATGTTTCAATTATTTGAACAAGGTCTTAAATTACAAAAATCTGCTAAAGCGAAAAGATATCAAGAAAATAAAAATAGAGAAGGGGAAGTGCGAACAGGATATATTGATTTTCAAGTAATTGGTAATGAAGGAAATGTTGATATAAAAAAATATAGAAAAAAATGGTACGATAAATTTGATAAAAAAGATGAAAATGAGAGAAAACTGTATATTTCAAAAAGACCATACAGCATTAATAAATTAGATGAGAAAGTATCTGAAAGTATTGATAAACTCATTGAAAATGTAAAAAAATTGAAAAATAAAAATTTTCCAAATACAAAAATTAGATATATTTATGATTTGAAAAAAGATGAAACAAAAACTGATAATGAAAAAATTATGGAATCAATAAATATTTTATCTAAAATGAGCCTGGAGGAAATTCAAGTTCTAGATGAAGTATGGAAAATAAAAGATAAAATAAAATTAGATTTTGAAACTGGAAATGAGAAATTTAAAGAATTTTTTGATAATATTTTTGATATATTGGAAATTTATGATTTTATTCAAAAGGACGAAAAATCTTCAGAAAAGGAGGATAACAATAGTGGGAATTAAAATAGGATATGAAGTGAAATTGCTGACACCAGCAAATACAGCTGAAACTGGTACGATTGGAAAGGAAATTGATGTTGAAATAAAAAGAGATAAAAATGGAATGCCATATTTTTCAGCTAAACATATAAAAGGAATATTTAGAGGAAAAATTTTAGAATTTAGAAATGCTTTTGCTGGGATTAATGAAAATGTTTTTGAAGAATATTTCGGAGATAATTTAAATGGAGAAAAATTTTCAGAAAAATATTTTGGCAGCGAAGGGAATAATCCGAGTAAGATTAGATTTTCAGATTTAAAATTAAAAACCGAAAAAAATTTAGAGAAAATTAATCATAAAATTGGGGATAGATATGGTGTAAAAATTAACAGAAAAACAAGAGTAGCAGAAGACAACTCATTATTTAATTATGAATTTGTAAAATCTAAAAATATTTTTGTAGGAAATTTTGAGTTAAGTAATAAGTTTTTTGAAAAAGAGGAAAATGAAGAAAATTTAGAAAAGAAATTAAAATTTTTGTTGGCTAGTTTTCTTCATATTGATAAAATTGGAGGTTTGAAATCAAGAGGATTGGGGAAAGTTGAAATTCGATTTACTTCTGTAGGAATTGATGAAAAATGTGATTTGAATGAAAAGAGTAGTAGATTTGAAACAGTAAAAGAAATATCAGAAATTATATTAGAAGATAGATTAAAAAAATCAAACTTAAAGGAATTAGGAAAAGTAGAAAAATACAGTTATACTTTGAACTTTTTGGAAGTTTCAGTACTTCAAGGAAAAGTCAGACAAAATGCAGTTGGACTGAGAAATTCTTTGCAAGGATCTTCGATAAGAGGAGCTGTTATTCAGTATGGATTGGATAATAATTTTAAAATTGAAGATTTATTGAAAATAAAAATTGCTGAAGTGAAAAAAATTGTGAAAAAAGGTGGAGATGAGAAAGAAGAATTCAAATTAGCAAGTGGATTTAAAACGAAATATCCTGTAAAAAATAATAAACCAGAAAAAATTGATAAAGCGATTAGTGTGATGAAAGAATACAAAACGTATTCTAAAGATGAAAGTGGAATAAAATTTGAAAGGGATTCATTGTCATTATTGAATGCGGAAGGGACTGAATTGAGCATAAAAATTGATGAAAAAACACGAACTACGAAAGAAAGTTATTTGTTTAGTACAGAATATATGGATTTGACTAATGTAGAAAAAGAGGAGGGAATAAGTTTTAAGGGGATTGTAGAAATTCCAGAAGGACTGTTTGAAATTGGGAAGGAATATGAATTAAAAATTGGGAAGTATAAAACAAAAGGGTTTGGAAAAGTAGAAATTAAGTTTGAAAAATATTCTAAAAAACAAGGTATGAGTATTAGAGATAGAATCGAAAAATTGAATAATCAAATTAAAGAAGATTTTGTAAGATTTGATGATGAAAATAATAAAAAATCTGAAGAAGAAAGAGAAAAAGTCTGTTCTGGAGATGAAAAATTAAAAGAGGGGAAGCAAAAATTGATAACATTTGATTTTCTTTCAGATATGATTTTGCCATTTAATGAAGTTAGCAATGTTGGAGATCAGATTTTAATATTATTTGATGAAAATTTTGGAGAAAAATTAACTTTAAATAATAGAAGAACTTTTGTGAATGTAGAGAAATTGAGAGGATATAATATCATAAACAATTCAAGAAAAATGGATGAAATAGTTATAACTCAAGGAAGTGTAATTTCTTATTGTGTTGATAATGAAAATTTAGAGGGAATTTTGGGATATTTAGAAAAAATAGAGGAAAATGGAATTGGACTTAGAAGAAATGAAGGCTTTGGAAGAGTTAGAATTTGTAGTGAGAGAGAATGTGGAAAATAGGAAATTTAATGTAGGAGAAAATTATGTACAACTTTATACCTGAAAGAAAGAATAAAATAGAAAAAAGTGAAAGTTTAGAGAAGAATTTAAGTGTAGAAGAATTATTTTTAAAAGATATTGATGAAGAATTTGTGGATAATTTAGAAAAAGAGAAAACACTGAAAAAATTTTTAGAAAACGATAAATTTAAAGAAATAATTTCTGATATAGAAACAGAAGAAAAAGGAATGTTAAATCTGGCTCAGTTTAAAAGATTTTACGATTTTATAAAAGAAAAAAAATTTGATCTTCATGATAAAGAAAAAAAAGTAAAAGATTTTATTGAGAAACAAAGAGAGAGAAAAATTGCAACAAAATTTTATGAGTTTGTAAAGGAAGAATTTATTGAAAAACCTTTAAAAACAAAAGAAAAAGAATTAACTGATGAATTTAGAAAATCAGAATCTAAAAAAAATAAACAAAATTTCCAAGTATTAGAAAAATATTTGTTGTATATTTTTGGGAAAAAAAGAATGGAAAAAGAATTTAGATAAAGTAAAGGAAACGGAGGAAGAATAATGGATTTTTCAACATTTAAAAATAAATATATCTTAACAGGGAAAATAGTTGTTTTGAATGCTCTACATATAGGAAGTGGAAGAGAAAAAGATGATAGAGATGCCCCTTTTATATCATTAGATGATGATAAAAATTTTTATATTCCTGGATCAACTTTTAGAGGATATTTAAGCACAAAATTAGAAAGATTTTTAGATAGTGGGAATGGATTTAAAATAAAAAATAATGGCGAAGAATTAAATGAAGCTGATGTAAAATTGATATTTGGATATACTAACTTAGATAAAGAAAAAAATTTAGATGTAAAAAAAAGAGTTGTAGCGAAGTTTTTAAATAAAAAAATAGAAGAAATCGGAGAAGAAGAAGTTAATAAAAATCTAAAAGACTTGAAATCTTTGGCTGGAAGAATACATATATCTGACATGCCTGTATTAAAAGATGTCAAATATGTAACAAGAGATGGAATAAAAATTGATAGAAATACAGGAGCTACTAAAAAAGGAGCAAAATTTGATTATGATGTAGTTCCCGCAGGAACAGAATTTGACTTAAATATTGAATTGGAAAATATAGAAAATTACCAATTGGATTTAATAGGATTGGCGTTAAATGATATTTTAAAAGATAACGGTGATTTATTTGGTGGTAAAACTTCAAGAGGAATTGGAAAATGTAGATTAAAAGATTTAAAAATGAAGTATGTAACATCAGATGATAAAGAAAAATTGAAAAAATATATTTTTGAAGGAAAATTTCCATATGAAATTAAAGAGCAAGAAAAAATATTTAAAACAGAGAATCTTAGTTTAGATTAGGAGAAGAAAAATGGAAAAAGAATTTTTAAAATTAGAAAATAAATTGGTTTTAGAATTAGAAATTGAACCTATTTCTCCTTTAATTATAAAATTGGGAGATGGTTCTGAAGAAGAAAATAGCAATAAAGAAAAAAGTGAAAGTGTAATATCATTTGTGACTTCAGATTCTCCAAGAGGGAATTTAGTGGAATATGATAAAAATAAAAAAAATAAAGATTCTAGAGAAGGAGAAATATTTATTCCTGGTTCTACATTAAGAGGATTATTTAGAGAAAAATTTAATAAAATTTACGATATAATAAAAGATGATGAATCAAATTTTAAAGAAAAAAACAAAAATCATAGAGAAGTTAATAATTTATTTGGTTGGATAGAAGGAGAAGAAGCTCAAAAAGGTAGAATTTTTATAGAAGATGCTTATCTTGAAAAAGAGGAATTGAGAAAAAATTTTTATTTAAAAAATATTGACGAAGCATTGAGTGAAGTGATAATGAAAAGAGACATAACTCCAATAGATCAGTTTACTGGAAAAGCAGTTGTACCACTAAACTATGAATGTACAATGGAAAAATTTGAAACAGAATTGATTATAAATAATATTAGTTTGGAAGAAATGAAAAATATTTATTTTATTTTAAGAGATAGCTACTTAGGAGAAATTAGATTAGGAAATTCTAAAACAAGAGGATTTGGACAAGTAAAATTTAATATTAAAAGTATGGTTATTGAAAATTATAGAGATAAAACAAAATTTGTAGTTAATTTAAAGAATTATTTCGAGATTGATTTTTTTAATTCAATAAAATTAGGAAATGAATTTTTAAAAGAAAATTTGAGGTTAAAAAAAGAATTTAAAGAAATAAATGTAAAAAATCCAAATGAGTTTATAAAGGCACTTTTTAGAGAGGTGGAATAATGGAATTTAAAAAATTTGATAAAGAGAAAATGAAAGAAGAATTACGAAATGATATTTATAATTTAGTTTATATAAACTATGAAAAAGAAAATGGAATAAAAATATTTAAAAATGAAGGAAATGCTTTAAATTTACTATCTGAAAGTGACTTTGAAAATTTTTATAAGATTTACCTTTTTAATAATAATTTTATGAAAACAATTTATCAATTTGGAGAAGACGATTACAGGTATTCAGAAGTAAATTCAGAAGACTTTGATGAAAATACTAAAAAGTTTAGAGAAATATTGATAAAAATTAAAGAAAATCCAGATGGGAAAAAAGTTAATCGTTTAAAAGTTTTAACTGGAGAAAATAAAATTACTAAAAAAGAGATTGTTCAGTTTCTAGAATTTTTGGGAGGTGAAAAAAATGGGAAAAAATAATGTGATTCCAATAAAACAATATCCATATAATTTTGTATCACTTGGAGAAAAAGTTATAGATAGAGGAAAAAGAGAAGTAGGAACAAATACTGGAAAATTTAAATGTAAATTAATTACGAAAAGTCCTTTGTTTATAGGTGGGAAAAAAATAGATGACGCAGGTCATACTTTAGAATATTTTTATAAAGAAAATGAAAGATTGACTATTCCAGCAAGTTCCTTAAAAGGAGCAATAAGGAATATAGTAGATGTTTTAACAAATAGTGTAATTAGAAATATTGAAGATGAAAGATTGGAAGAAAGATTAAAACCTAATAGAGAAAGTATAGTTAAATATGGAATAATAGAATCCCTTCCTAAAGATGGGGAAGATGGTATTATTAGATTGGCTCATAGGGTAAAAGTGAAAAAGGAAATTTTATCTAAAAAATCTCCTACTTATGATAAAAAAGGTAAGATATATAAAATTTATATGAAAGAAAAAATAAAAAAAATTGATAAAATAGAAACAGAAAAAGAATACCAAGAATTATTAGGAAAAAAAGATGGGAAAGGTGTAATTACAGTAACAATATGGGTTGCTTCTGAAAGACCGAAAGAAAAATATGAAAAAATACTAGTCAAAACAAATGAAATATTATACCGTTTTACTAAGAAGGAACTTGAAGATATAGAATATCTCATCAAACAAAGAAGTGATAGAGATAAAAAAGAAAATAAAGATTTTTATTATAAAAGTAGAAAAGGCGGAAGTGAGAAAAATTTTTTCAAGTTAAAAGTTGGTGATCCGATCATAATGTATAAAAAAAATACTAAAGATGATATGGTTCATTTAGTTTTTTCTGAAATACCTAGAATAAGATATAAATTTTCTCCATTAGATTTAGTCCCAAAAAAGTTTCAACCTAGTGATTCATTGGAAAAATTATCTTTTTCAGAAAAATTATTTGGAACAATAGGGGATAATACCAAAAAAGATAATAATAAAGAGGGTGATTTAGTTGCTTTAGAAGGAAGAGTATTTTTTGAAGATGCTAAAATAATTAATAAAAATCCTAAAATAATAAATAATGGGAAATTAGTTATATTAAAACCTTTTGGAGAACCTCATCCTACACAGGTATCTTTTTATTTAAATAGAAAAGATTACAATAGTAATGCAGAAGAAGGAATATTTATAAAAGGAAGAAAATTTTATTGGCATCATAGAGATAAAATAGAAAAAGATTTTAAAACATTTTCTAACTCAATAACAATGAATAGTAGAGAAAAATATAATTCAAGTTTAGAATTATTAGATTATGGAAATGAATTTGAATTTGATGTTCATTTTGAAAATTTAATGGATTCAGAGCTTGGAGTATTAATTTATGCTTTAGAACTAGAAAATGGATTATTACATAAAATAGGTAGAGGAAAAGCATTTGGATTTGGAAGTTGTAAAATAATAATTGAAGAATTTAATTTGGAAAATAGAAATAAATATAGTAATTTTTCAGAAAGTATATTTGAAAGTGGCAAAAAAGAAAAATATATTAATAAAGCAAAAGAAAAGTATATTAATGAAAGAGCTAATGTTGAAGAATTAAAAATAATACTTTCACAAACAAATAATCTAGATTTTAGTAAAAGTCCTTTTCCAGAAGAAAATGGTAGAACTCCAGGGAAAAATACACTAAATTGGTTTTTAAACAAAAAATCAAAAGGAGAATTAATTTTAGAAGGAATATTAAAAATATCTGGAAAATAAAAATTAAGAAAAATATTGAAAGGATAGTTATCAGTGAAATACTCAATATTAAAATTCAAAAGAAACGAAAAGCATACAATGAGAGACCTAGAAAAATTAAGAGGTTTTTTGGCAGATAAATATAAAGAAAATGTGTTATTCCATAATCATTTATCAGACGGATATAATTATTCGTATCCTAAGTTGCAGTATAAATTGATTACTAATATGCTTTCTGTGATGGGAATTGGTGAAGATGTTACTGAGATAAATAAGAAACTTTTTGAAGAAATTGATTATTTGAATATTGATGGGAATTTGATTTTTGATATTCAGAAAGAAATTGAAATTTTTGATGATGAAATAGAGTTTATGGGGGATAAAATGTATGAATATAGATTTGTGACGCCGTATTTACCATTAAATGACAAAAATTTTTCTAAATACTTGAGGAGAGAGTACACATTGGAACAAGCAATTACGAATAACATTTTAGAAGTATTAAAAGGTTTGGGAATTTGGCTTGAGAAAGAAAATAAAATTTATGTTTCGGCAGATTTGCAAATAACTTCAAGAGATTTGAAAAATGTAAATATGATAGCGTTTATCGGAAATTTTTATACAAACATAAAATTTCCAGATTATTTCTCACTTGGAAAAAGAAAAAATTTAGGTTATGGAACGTTTGTGAAAGTTGAGAAATAAATTTTTATGAAATTACATGAAACTAAATATTTTTAATTGATAAAACTAAATAGATATGGTAAAATGAATATGGTTATTATTACCATATCTTTATATTTTAATTGTAATTTCTTTTACTTGCAAAGTAGCTAAAATAAAGGAATTGGGAAATAAAAAAGTTACGGAAATAAGTGGAAAAACAATAAAAATCTTGTCATATATCTGTTAATTTTAATAGAGTTAGATTCTCAAAAAAACTCTATAAGAGTTGAAAATAAAGAGTCTGCTCTGTAGAACGGATAAAAGAAGAGAATCCAGTAGAATAAGGATTGAAAAAAGAAAAGATTTGGAAATTTGGATTGAAAAAAATAAAGCGAAATATACTGATGAAATTTATGGAGATTTAATCTATGAAAATTATAATATCACCAAGCAAAACTAAAAAAATTAACAATTTTCCAATAAAAGATAGTGGCTCTTTGACTGAAAAAGAGCCTTTTTATCTAGAAATAACAAAGGAAATTATTGAAAAAATAAAAACCTTTTCTGTAGAGGAAATTGAGAAAAAGTTTAAATTAAAAAATGAAAAGGCACAAAAGTTATTGGAATTTTATAAAAATTATGAAAACGAGAAAAGTGGAAATGCTTTGACAAGCTATACTGGTGTTGCGTATAAGGCTATAAAGATTGAAACACTTGATAAAAATGATTTTGAATATTTGGAATCGCATCTGGTTATTTTGTCTGCTTTGTATGGGGTTTTGACGCCTTATACAAATGTGAAGGAATATCGGCTTGATATGACAAATTCAATTTTTGAAAGTAAGTCGCTTTATGAGGTTTGGAAATCAAGTGTAAATGAATATTTTGAAAAGGAAGACATTATTTTAAATCTTGCCTCAAAGGAATATTCTAAACTTATAAACCCTGATAAATTGATTAATTTTGAGTTTTGGGAAGATTCAAATGGGAAATTAAAGCAAGTGAGTACAAACTCGAAGAAAATGAGAGGCTTTACTCTAAATTATATTGTGAAAAATAAGATTAGTGATGTGAAAAAATTGAGAAATATTACTTTGGATGGATATGTTTTTGATGAGAATATGTCGGATGAGAGAAAATTTGTTTATGTGAAGAAATAATAAATTTGAAAAAAAGAGGATTTTTATTTTCCTCTTTTTTTGTTAATAGTAATAGAAATTATTGATGAAATATAGTATACTGGATTAAGAAAAATTAGAAATTATAAAATTGTAGATTTTTAAATTTTGTAAATGGATAAAAGATGATAAAAATAGACATAGATGAGAGAAAGTGGAAGAAAATAAAAGAAGAACATTCGGAATGGTATTGTAAAAAAATATTTCCTAGAATAAAAAAAGCATTTGAAGAATTAAAAAAACTATATGAAGATAAATTTTCTGACTATGAAGAGTTCGAAAGACATATAGAAATGCTAAAAAAAATAGTAGCAGAAGAGAAAGAGTTTGTTATAAAAGAAGAATTATTTTTGGATTATAAAATTAACGAAATAGAAAAATTAAGAAATTTAATGCAAAAAGTAGGAAAGAAAAAAAGTGTTTTAGAAGTATGTTTTGATAAATTAAAAATACCTAAAAAGTATTTGCCGAATCAACTTTTTTGTTATAAGAAATTATACGAAGAAGGAAAATGGAGTAGACATAAGTTATTATCATTAATGGGAATAGAAGTATGTCCATATTGTCAAAGAAACTATATTAGTAGTTATGGCAAGAAAACAATAGCAGATTTGGATCATTTTTATCCAAAATCATTATATCCCATTTTTAGCTTTGTCTTTGTATAATTTCATACCTAGTTGCCAAGTTTGTAATAGCAGATTTAAAGGATATAAAGACAAGGGTGTTTCTGTATATCCGTATAAGGAAAGTTTTGATGAATTAGGAGTAAAATTTAAGACTTCAAAAGAAGTTATATATGAAATTTTAGGAGAAAAGGATTCCGATTTTTATGTAAAAATTGACTATGAAAATCTTAAAAATAAAGAAGACGTAGAAAAAAGTAAAGAATAGTATTGAAAATTTGGGATTGGATAGAGTATATAAAAAATCGCATAATCAGTATATTCAAAATTTACTATATAATATTGAAAAATATCCAGAAAATTATTTGGAAAATTGTGTAGAAATGTTTGAAAGTAATGTTGATAAGAAAAAACAGCTTGAAGAATATTTTAAAGATATTGTGAAAGAGCCGTATAGAAAAAGAATAGAAAATGGAGAGCCTTTGGCAAAATTAACTAAAGATATCTTAGAAGAATTTGATATAAAAATTTAAGGAGGATATGAAATGTTTCCGATATATATGTGGGTAAAAGGATATAAAGGGCTAGAAAATTTTGGAATTACTTTTGATAATAATTATAAAATTACTTTTGAAGATAGAATAATAATTAATAAAGCAAAAACTGATAATAATATAGAAAATTTTTATTCTATTGATAAAACAATAGGAAATATAGATAGTGTTAATTTGTTGATTGGGAAAAATGGGAGTGGGAAGACAAGTATTTTACAAGTATTAGGCTTTGGAGATTCTAAATTAGGAATTTTAGAAGGAGATGATTTAGATGAAGAAGACTTCCTTCCCTATAGAAATAGTACGAATAGTATGATTCTCTATAAATTTACGAATGACAAAAATTTTATTCTTGAAATACGTGAAAAAGATGGGTTTAGAAAATTAATCTTTATAAAGGTAGGAAAAGATAAAAAAATAACAATAGAAAACAAAACAGAACATTATTATGATAACATAAAAAAAATAGGAATGATAAAGTTTTCATTAAAAAAGAAAATTATGAACACTGATTTAAGAAGATTGAATTTTATTAGTGAGTATCGAAGAAAAGATAGTATTCATAAATTAAATATGGGATTTGGAAATGGAAGTAAAAAAAATATATATAATTATTTAACCAATATAAATCGAAAAAATAATGATAATTTTGAAAATGCATATCTAGTACTACTAATTCCTAATTTATATGAAAAATTTAAAGAATATTTAGAAAATATAGAGTATTCAGATATAGATTTAAATATAATTGATGATACTTTTAAGTTATATAATATAAACAAAAGTAATTCAAAGGATATTATTGTAAATAATTATTTGAATTTTCTTTATTTAGCAAAAATATTGAGAGATTTTGATAAAAAATCAAAAAAAAAAATTATTGAAAAAAGAAAAGACAGAGTAAAAAATATAGGGGCAGTCATTAAATACGACAACAAATCTTTTTTGACTGCTTTTTTTAAAATATTTTACTTTGTGATATTTCTTTCAAAATTTCCCTAATCGGACATTCTCCTCTTCACAAATATGGCATATTTGTGTTTTTTCCTGTTTCATTAACAATTTCTGGCAAGTATTCCATCTCTATTACCTTTTCTAGTGAACTCGTTCTTTTGCCGCTAAAGTACAATTCATACGCCTTTTCCCTGTCTTTTCCATAGTTTGCAAAGAAAGTGTGGTATAACGCTCTTGCCTTTATCTTTCTTTTCGAAAATGCTTTTGGTCTACTTGATAGAAATCTTGAGCATTCGTGGGATACTAGGGCTTCCGTCCTTGAGCCTATGTAGTCCTCCTCCGTGTATATTCTTCTTATCTTCTCATACTGGTTAAACAGCATCTTCGTCTGGTCTTTTCTTCTCTGGCTTACATTCTCCTTTTCCTTGAAATTTTCATAAAAGTTTTCAAGTTCTGCAAAGTTATCTTTCTCAAGCCACCTGTAAAGATTTTTTGATATTTCCTTGTCCCTTTTAGAAATTTCAGCTATGGCTTTTACTAAATGGAACTTGTCATAAATGTGTATTGGCTTGTAAATTCCAAGCTCTCTTACAAAGCTGTCTATCCATATTCCTCCATCAGAGTTCACAATTAGTTTCTTTTTGTCCATATTGTATCTTTTTTCAAGATAGTTAAGTACATACTCCGACACTTCCTCAAGCGATACGGATGTAGGAAACATTATTGTGTGTTTGTCAATGAGTTTGTTCCTGTCTGTGCAGATTTCCTCAATTCCACGATGTATTACAACCATCCTCATATATGTATTTTTACTTCTTCTGCACTTCATATGGTCTTCATCAATCTCCATATATACTGGCGAATCGTCATCCCTTTCAAATCTTTCAATATCAAGTTTTGGCATTTGAAAAGAATTGACAAGATTATACACGGTAGCCCTTGAAACACCGTAAGTTTTTGCAAGAAATGAAGCTGTAGTATACTGATATTCAAAAAGTATAGTAAAAATCATTTCCTCAGAAAGCCGCCTATACCGCTTAAGTCCAATTTTTTCATCAATGTAATAGTGAATGCCTGTTTTCTTGTCTACATATTTTCGACGTTCAAAAGTTACATCCCCGAAGGCAGTGATAACAGTTCTTTTAACAAATCCTTTGCTTTTAAACTTATTTTTTCTTTCGTTGGAATGAAAGAAGTAATCATCAACTCTTTTGACATAAACTCTAAACAGCGTTTCAAAAGCTTTTGTGACAAACAGCTTAAACTGCTGCTCAAACGGAAGTCTGAAAGAAAAAATATTTTTAAAAAAAATCTTTACAAGCGAGGAAAAATTTGATACTCTAATCATAGAGGGAACCACCTTTCAATAGAGTTTGGCGATTATATTGTAACTGGTTTCCTCTTTTTTGTTAATTTGAAATTTAATTAAATTTATTTGCCCTATATTTTTTACTCTGTCTGATTTTTTGCAAAAAAAGGGAAAATCTATTTATGATAATTTTACTAAAAAATGCTTTCCTCTATTTTTATTTTTTAATACTATCTTCCACAAATTTTTTTGTAATAGCAATCTCGGCATTTTGTACCGCCTTCTATTTCTATTGGGTATCGCTCAGTTTCAATTATTTTTAATGCTTCCGCAGCACTTTCTTTTACTTTTTCCAAATTTTTATTTGTACATTCTATTTTCTTTAATGATAGACCATTTAAAAACAAAATATACCCTTTTTGAGATTTAATTTTATACTTTTCTTCAATTAATATTAAAAACATGGCTACTATATATTTGTATCTATTTTCTTCTCTTGCTGTATATTTAGCATTATAGTAATAAACTGGAACTATTGTTTTGTCTTCTAAAAGAAGTATGTCGTCTAATTTTCCATAAAAATGAT
This sequence comes from Leptotrichia buccalis C-1013-b, assembly GCF_000023905.1. NCBI lineage: Bacteria > Fusobacteriati > Fusobacteriota > Fusobacteriia > Fusobacteriales > Leptotrichiaceae > Leptotrichia > Leptotrichia buccalis. The sequence continues at coordinate 1,171,619 of NC_013192.1, forward strand.
ATTTTTCTGAAGACAACTCTTTGTTAAATTCTCTATTATACCAGTATAGTATGTTTTCTTGTGAATTCATCATTTTTTCTATACTTTGTTTTTTTAATTTCAGTCTATCCCATATCCATTTCCTATTTATACTATTTTTTCCTTTCACCCTTTCCTCTTCTTTCTTGTTAGAATCTTCTTTTTTTTCTCCAAACATTTTTAGCACATTTTCATAATATATTATTCTAGGACAAAAAATATAGTCCAAAACTTCAAATATTGATATTTTCTGAGATTTAATAACTTCCATTTTTATTCACCTCTTTTAAAAAAATAATACTGGCTTTTCATCTTTAACAATATCTTGTTCAAAAGATAATCCCAGTAATGTTGCCTTTTTATAATCTGCTTCACAAACAGGGAAAATATATACTGAATCTTCTCGTAAATCAATTGCTTTTTTTGTTTCCACTATAATTTCATCAACTTCATCTTTTTCCATATTTCCTAAAAATACCGACTTCTGAACTCTATATAATCCATGTTTTTGTGCTATTTTAATAATTTCTCTTCTATTTCTATCATCTGTTATATCGTATATTAACCAAGTCATCATTTTCAATCACCTTCTATAAATAATTCAAAAATAGTCCTCAAGTCCCCAAAATTTTAATTTTACTTTGATATCAAAAAATTTGCTAATTCGTGGCATTCAAACTGTAACTTATCTAAACTTGAAATATTTCTGTTATTGTAACGCACCTTTTTTTCCAATCTGTTATAAAAACTCTCAACCAAAACTTTTTTTCCATCGCCTACCAACATAACACTATTTCCTTCTCTTTTGAAAAAATATTTTTGAACTCTTTTTTGTGTAAAAAGTGAAAATACCGTTCTACTAGCTAAATGTCTGTAACTTTCTATTAAATCAAAAACAAGCGATTTTTTTCCATAATTATCTGTATGAATTATTCCGACATAAGGATCAAGTCCCGCAATAATACAAGCTTTTTCAACTTTACTGTACAATATTCCAAAAGCATAGTTTAACATTGCATTAAATTCATCTTCCGCAGGGTGCATACTTCTTTTTTCAAATTTAAATCCTTCTGGTATCAATTCCGACAATGTTTGGTAGTATATTTTTGCTGCATTTCCTTCGTACCCCATCAAAGTCCCTCTTTTTTCACTAACATTTCCTTCTACTAATTTTATTTGATAAATATATCTTTTCATTTCTTTTATTTGTTTATCCAAAAATGCTTTTTTCGCTTCTCTTTTTATCTTCAAATCTTCCAAATGTTCTGCACAATTTTTAATTTTCTGTATCAATATCTGTTTTGCCAATTCAATTCCCTTTTGAGTCCCAAATATTTCCAACTGTTTTCTTCTAATATTAGCTGTTGAACCAAATTTACTTTGCCAAAATCTTCCATACGGATTTCCAAAATCATCAACAATCACTATATCAATATTATTATCCACTGCCAATTTTATTACATCTGTTGTCAAAAAAATCCCTTTAGATAGCACTAATGATTTTATCTTCTGTGGAGCCACCGCTACCTTTTTCTCACTCGTAGTTATCTCAAACAAATCATCTCTCTTTTTTACCACTGTCCCCAAATCTGTTATATATAGTTCCATAGGTTTTTATCCTTTCTTAGATGTTTTTTTATTTTAAATCCATTTCCAAATTTAACTCAAACTCTTGATTCTTACCCCTTAAAAAACTCCTTTCAAGAGTCCAAGTTACATTTGGCATTAATTTTTACAATTACTTTACTATTCCGAAAATACTTTTTTTGCTATATTCCCTATCGTTAATGTCATCCCTGTGTCAAATACTCCACCTACTACTCCGCCTACTAATGGCATCATTTTTATGACATTCACCAAACCTTTTTGTCCAAATTTTGTAACTAATCTGAATCCCACTTGTTGATTTATTTTTATCAATATTGCTCCTGGAACTCTTTTTAACGCATTAACTGCCACTTTTTCACTAATTTTTATTCCCACATTTTTTAATATATTTGCTGCTGAACTTCCTGTTAAACCCGTATAAGCTATTGTTCTTACTTGATCGCTGTAAATATCATACCCATTTATGTGTGCTATTGCTGCTATCATTCTTAATTGTACATAAATCACACCTGCTACATTTGTTGGTATTGCCACTGGTAATACTAATAATCCACCTAATCCTGTTATAAATCCATTTGTTCCACACAATACTGTTTGATATCCTATTAAATTGTCTATTGCTTTTTCTCTACTGCTGCTTTTTGCTAAATAATCTTCTACCAGCTCCACAACTGTTCTTTCTCTAGGTAATACCCCTTCCAGTGCTTTATTATAGCAGTTTTCCAGCAAGTTCATCATTTCTCTTTCCAACATAGGTTATCTCCTCCTAATATTTTATTTCCACAAGATTATAGTACCATTTTCCCTTAGCTTATTTTCTCGATTTAATAACTTACTTTTCATTCACATTTAAAATGAGATTTTCTTAATTTTTCTTCTGCCTTTTTCCCGCCTTTTAATGTCTCTTTATATGACAAATATCCCGATACTCTTCTCAATTTTTTTATTTCAGCGCTTCCACAGCAGCTGCATTTTTCTTCAAATATTCCAGTAGTTTTACAATTTCCACAATAATCTAACGGGAAATTTATTCCTAAATAAATTACTCCATTTAAAATTCCATATTTTATAACATCCATAATTGCTTCACTATTATTTAATACAGGTGTAGAAAATTCAACATACGAAATTGAACCACCATTACAGTATTCAACAAATTTTGATTCTAATTCTAATTTTTTAAATGCGTCTAAATCTAAGTAAACTGGAATATGAAATGAGTTAGTATAAAATTCTTTAGTTTCTTCATCTTCACAAAATCTTCCACTAATTCCTTCACCTGGAGTTGCCAATACTGAAAAATTCAAACTGTATTTTTTTGTCCATTCATCTGTCAATTCTCGTATAAATTTTAATATTCCCTTTGATAATTCTAAATTATTCTCAATCATTTCCAATGATATTTTTTCATTCATCAAATAACTTACACAATCGAATAAACCAATAAAACCAATTGAAAGTGTTCCATTTTTAAAACTATTTTTCATATTATTATTCTCTATTGATGTTTCGGAATTTTCATAAAAATTATTTTCTAAAATATATTTAAAGTTATCAATTTCCAATTTACATAACGCTTCATATTTTTGGATTAAAATATCTTTTGATTTATCGCAAATTTCACTCAATTTTTTATAAAAATCATCTAAATCCATACTTTCTCGTGCAATTTTTGGTAAATTTATTGAAATTGATGCAATATTTCCTCTTTTTAATGCTCCCTCTTCTCCATTCACATTTCTTGCTACCAATGTTCTACATCCCATTATTCCGACTTTTTTCTCATTAATATCTTTTACCAGGATACTGTCACAATTAAAATACGTCGGATTCATTCTCTTCCCTGTTACTCTTGCCGCTAATGAAAATAAATCATAATTTTTGTCACCGAAATCAAAATTAATCCCTTTTTTCACTTTAAAAATTATATTTGGAAAAACAAAAGGCAATCCATTCAAAACTTCACCGTGTTCAAACGCTTTCAAAAAACATCTAGTTACTTTTCTGCCATTTTCACTCGTATCTAATCCCAAATTAAACGAAACATATGCCTTTTCATAACCATTTCTCAACGGTAAATTCAAATTTTTATACAATCTTCTAATTTTTGTTATTAATTTTTCTTCAGAAATTTCTTGTACAAACTCCGCCAAATCACTGTCAATATTAATAAATCCTATTCCACCTGACTGATCATTCGTTAAGCTCACAATAACTTGAAAAACATAGTCTAATGCCTCATCAATTTCGATTTCGCCTAAATTTTTTTTCAATTCATTCAATTTTTCTCTTAACTCAATCCCAATACAATTGTACGAAACTCCTGTATATTCCTTGTCATGAATATGAATGTATCTTTCCTCATGTAATTGATTTTTAAATTCCTCATTTTTCAAAATTCTGTATGCCGCATTTGTATTTGCGTTTGCTTGATTAACTCTCATTTATAATCTCTCCTTTTTCTCTCTAATGAATAAAATTTTTGATTACTTGATCCATAAAACTTTTCTTGTATTCTCAATGCATTTATATATTTTCCAACTTTTAAATACTTTATTTTTCTAAAATGTTTTTTGGAACTTTCTCTAAGTCATATAAAGTATAAAGTGCAGTTTCAAAATTCTTCTTGTACAAGTTCATTAATAAATTCTTCTAAGGCTTCTTTTTGCATCATAGGCTCTCCACCCGAAATAGTAATTTTTTTTACTGGCAAATTATACGCTAATATTTTTTCACATAAATCTTTTACTTCATGCTCTTTTCCGTATCGTATATCTTGTATTCTTTCATTGTGACAACCTCTACATTTTACATTACAATCTTGAAAAAATATTGTTGTTCTAATTCCAGGTATATCTTCATATCTGCTTTTCTTAATGGATGCAATTTTTACTTTCATTGTATACCTTCATTTATTATCTCTTTACATCAACAATTTTAACAAATATTTTTCTCCTATTTTTCTCTAAAAAAACTCATTTTTTTTAGTATTTACTTTATTATAAAATTTGATAATATCATTTTTTTAGTTATACGATTGCTAAAAAACCATCTTAAATTTTAATTTCAAGATGGTTCTTTTTGTTGATCTATCTATATTTTAAATTTATCTTTAATCCATTTTCATAAATAATAAAATCTTCAATTTCATCTGCTTCAGGAAATTTTTCTTCAATTTTTCTTCTAATCACTTGGTTTAATCCTGTAATAATCTTTTTTAATTTAGTAACATTTTGATCTTTTATCCTAAATCTTCCCTCCATATCTTTTTTAGAAATTTCAAATTTATTTTTTTCAATATTATTAAATAATTCTACTATTGGAGCATTAATTATAGCATCTGGATTATGAAAAAAAATTTTTTCAATTTGTGTTTTTCTATCAGTTTTAGTGACTACTTTTTTTGTTTTATTCTGAATCTCGACTATATCTGATTTTTCCGATATTTTAAATGGTAATTCTATTTCACCTTTATCATATTTATCACATATTTTTTCTAATGTAAAATCGACTTCTATTTTTTTCTTCAATTTCTTTCTATCTTTTTCGTTAGAAATATCAAATTCATCTCTTTTATCTTTTTTTCTTATAAAAGATTCTTCTTTAAGATTAATTTTTAGCATTTCTAATTTCCCTTCATCTTCAAAAGGCACATCCAACACACCTCCCTTATATCTAATTAATCCTATATTCATATCTGCCAAATTTGGTATTTCAAATTCTTCTAATTCATATTCCATACTAAATTCATCAAATAAAATTCCTTTTATCTGTTTTATTTTTTCATTTGTCTTTTTATCTTTTGAATTTACTATACTAATTATTTTTTCTACTTTTTCTTCTTCATAGTAATCTTTCAAAATGTTTTTCACATTTTCAAAATAATAACTAGAGACCTTTTCAAAAACAGCTTGTTTTAATAACAGATAGAAAAAATAATCTGTACCATCAATTGAAATTTCTTCATCATCAATTTCAGAATCTTCATAATTTAAATCTAAATCAAAAGTTTCTTTTCCCTTTCTCTCGAGGGCTCTTTTTGCTTTTTCCTCTTCATCATTTATTATTTCATTTTCTGTTATCCCAAAAATATTTTTACTAAATTTTAACCAATTTATATTATCATTTTCTACTCTGTACACTATTCTTAAAAGATACTTCACATATTCTCGCAATCTTGAAATATTTTCTGGTAAAAATTTATATTCAAATATTTTTCTCAATCCTTTGTTTAAATCATTATAAAAATCCTCAATATCTTCATTGTATTCTAACATTTTAAAATAATTAAATAGTTTTCCAATTTCTTCATAAAAAAATCTTAAATCATCAATCCCTACTACCTCATACAAATCTGAAACAGTTTGACAATTTGCTTTCATAATGTTTTCATTTATTTTTCTATATATTCTGTTCGATTCTTCTAATGGATCCTTCATTAAATTTAATTTAGTAACTAAACTCATTCTAGGTCCTTGTCCTTTTTCAATTACAAACCTGTCTTTGTTATTTTTATCAACTGGTTTATAGTTAGATAACATTGTTTCTCGCCAGTTTATTGATTTTATTTGTTTTTCAACTGAAATTTTATAAAATACAATTCCTATCTCTTTCAAACCAAGTGTTGTATCTAAAACGGTATTATTTTTTGAGATTTTTCCTTCTAAAATTAAATTTATTACTTTTCTGTATAATGTATCTATACCAGTATCAATCAAAACTCCTTCTATTTTTACTATATCTTTATATTTACTAGTTTCTTTATATTCCAAAAATTTATTTTTAGTTTGCTCAGTGTATAATAAATATAATGTTTCTATGTTAGGAAATATTTTTAAATCTTTTTCAAATGGTAAGTCTTCAAGAATAGATTTTTTTTCACCAAAGCTATGACTGAAAGCTGAAACTATCTTTGTTATTTTATCTGTATCTACTCCCTCTTCTTCTAGTAATTTTTTCTCATTTAATAAATGTCTTTTAAAATCTTCTTCAAAAAGTTTTAAATCAAAATTATCTTCTTCTATTTTTATTCCTGTTTTATTATTTTTTTTATCATAATTATCAAAATAATAATCTATTAAAAAATTGTCATCTATTTTTTCATATTTCTGAATATTTCGATTATCAATCATTAATTTCCTTATTTTTTGTGCTAATTCTGTTCTTGAGATTCCAATTTTTTCCATTTTTTATTCCTCTTTCATTTTAGTTATTTTATTTTACCGTATTTTTTTGAATATTTTTCAATGTCTTGTAACGTAAATTTATTCATAATTTCTATTACGTTATTTAATAAATTTGAGCAATATGTTGTATCATTTCTTTCTCTAGTGTTAATATGTCCTGCATCATTTCTTATTTCATTCAATTTATTTATAGAATTTATTAATTCATCTATTTTATTGTCAATATTCTTAGTTTTTAGTTTTTCCACTTTTTTATAAAAATTTTCACTTTTTTCTTTCGAATCGATTTTAAAAATTTTATATTTATAAATATCAATCAAAAAGAACAGTGCCAGTGCATAATTTTTAGAATCTTTTTGTTTTCTCACAAATTTTATTAATTCTTCATATGTTTCATTTTTTATTAATTTTACTTCTATAATTTCATATACTTTTTTATTTATTAAATCTAGTTCTTTATTATTTATTTTTTCAAATTCTTTAGATATCTCTATAATCTTTTTATATTCATTATATGTATATGCTTCTGAAATTTTTCTCATAATTTTTGATAATTTTTCATCTATCATTTTAGTATTTTCTAAAGCATTTGTATATTTTGTATAATCTTTAAATTCTGCTATTGATTTATACAAATTAATTATTTTTAAAATAGGTATTTTATAAATACTTCCATACTCCGAGTTTAATATTCTTTCTCCATAATAAATCGAATGAATGATAACATTATCATTTAATAATTCAAACAATCTCAACGAAGTCAATAAATTAAATGGAATATCTCTAAATGAATGGGTAATATCCATATCTATTTCTATTATTTCTCGTTTTTTTACTTCTATTTCATTTTTTATTTTTAAATATAACTCGTCTACATCTCCAAAATTATCAATTTGAACATATTTTATTTTTTCATTTGGTAACATTATACCTTTATTTTTAAAATTTTCTGTTAAAATATCCCATTTCCCTGTTTCAAGTCCAAAAATATAAATTTGATTATAATCCTCTATGTAAGGCTCAAATGTGTATTGTGTTTCTATAATTTCTTTTTTTCCTTCGTTATCTAAATACTCATAAAATATTTTTTCATATCCTTTTCCTGATTCACCTGACCCTAAATTCCAAATCAATATTTTTCTTTTTGATGAATTTCTATATTCATCGTTATTTTCTATATATTTCCCTGATTTATTTAAAGGATGAACAATTTTATCTCTTTTATCCTTTAAATTTTTATATTTTTTATTATCACTTTCATACTTATTCACTATTTCTAAGCCATAATTTTTTACTTTATTATGATATTTTTCATTCTTTAGTGATTTTACTTCTTTAATTTTTTCTTTTAAAATATTTTCATATTCATTTTTTAAATTTATTTTAGTTATTTTTTTATAAATATCATCAATACCTTTTAAATTAAATTGTAATTTAATATAAAATTCATCTAGTTTATTCAATAAATCCCTATTCCCAATTTCTCTTAATTTATCAATACTTCCATATTTTGTAAAAGAACTAACAGCGTCTACAAAATCCAATTTTTCTAGCACATTTGTTATATCAATTATTTGAAAATAATCTGTATTTATATCATTTTGGGAATACAGCACTTTTAAATTCAATTGACTATAATACATTTTTAAAATATTGATGATTGAAACTAATGACATATACATTATTCTAAGACCACCTGTTATATCAACATAAATTTTACTTCTGCTTTGTTCATCTAATATATTTTTTATTTCTTCTATCTGAAAAATTAAATCAGAAGCAATATTCTGATTATCAAAATTATTTTTACTTTCAACAAAAAATATTTTACACTTATCTAAAAATTTCTTTTCAAATTCTTTTTTTATGTACCCAATATCATTTTGTTTACTTTCTTCAAATATAATTTTTTTATCTTCAGAGTAAAAATATTCATTCAGCAAATTATACAAATAATTCCAACTGCTTTGTTGTGTTCCAAAAACTACTATTTTATTTGGTTTTAATTTTTCTAAATAAACCTTTGTTAAGTATTCATATTTTTCTAAATTAAATTTTTTATCTTTCCATCTATATTCTTTCTTATTTTTCTTTGCTCTTTTTATGTTCTCTTCAAGATTATTTGATAAAGACATAATTAAAATATTACTTTCCATTTTAGACCTTCTTTCTGTAAAATTAAATTTCATTCAAAGTGCATATTTTGTTGTCGTAAGCATTCATTTTTTATCAGTTAGCTTAATCCTATTCATATTTTACAAACTTTACATGCTCAAAATAACTTATCTTTTTTACAATTTCACCTTCTTTTATTTCTTCAACATTTCTTTCAGTATAACTATATACAGGAATTAATTCATTTTCTATTGACCATTTTACAAGATTATATGTATATCCCCAGTTACCTTGAATCAGAATTATATCATCTTTGTTAAAATTTTCTTTAATAAATTTTTTTATTTTTTCCAAATTTTCTTTATAATTTTTCTTTATTGATACATTTGACCACATATTCTGTAATTCTTCAGGTAAATTTTTAATTTCTTTTACTTTGTATTCTTCAACCAATTCTTTTTTCTGATTCTCTGTTAATTGATGCGAAAATACTAATAGTACCTTTTTTTCTTTTTTTTTCATTAAATTCTCCTCTTCATCCTAAATTTTTATTTCTCTATCATTTTACCTTATTAATTTTAAAAATCAATTCTTTTCTTGTCAAAGTTATATATATTTTTCAGATTATAGCAATTCTACTTTAAATTTAGAAAAATATTACTCCTCCTTTAAAGCAGAATTACCACATTTTCTAAAAACTACCAACTAAAACTGTCAAAAAAACTTGATACTTCATTACAAAAATCATTTACGCTGCTACCAAAATCTTCTGCCATATTTCCCATTGTTGTAAACATATCATTTGCGGTATTAACTGTTTCGTTCATCAATTTTACTGTCTGATTTATACCTTCTGCCACTGCTACCACTCCTGCTGTTACCACTACCGCTGTTCCTACTGCTTCTTCAATTCCTGTCATTTTTATCACCTCCTTTTTTATTTTAGATTCATTATATAATAATTTGATAACTTATTTATGTAATTTTTTCACCAACTTTTTATTCCCACCCACCTAAACCCTCTATTTATCTTCTAAAATATTTCTACAAAAAAATCAACAACTCCACTAATTATATTTTCTCCTACTCCAACTATTGCTCCACCTACTGTACCTATTACTCTTCCAACTGAACCTAATCCTATTAAACTTCCTATTGCTTGACCTATTGTTCCACCTATTGCCATTCCTTTTGTTACTGATTCCACAAATTTCTCTAAAACTTCCGCTCTGTAATCTTGTAAATCATCATTATCTTTCCATATAATTTCTTCCTTATTCATATTTTGTGCATAAACTAATCTCTTTTCTTCTGGTGTACATTGTAATATGTAGTATAATAATTTTGATAAATTGTATGTTTTTGTTGTATATATCCTTCTTCTTTTTCTCCAGCACTGTAGTAAATTGGCTCTGTGTCTATTCCTGTTGCTTCTTTTATCCTTCTTTTTACTGATATTACTTTATTTTCCAAAAATTCTTGCAATTTCTTTTCAGGTCTATTTTCTTCCGTATTCCAATATTTACCTTTCATCGCTACATCCGCCTGATTTATCGCAACCAATATCCTATTTTCCTTATTATCCCCTAAATTCGGTATTATTACATTATTTATCAATTCGTATGATGTTCCCAAATCCCTGCTACTTCCATCCAAAATTACCAAAACCAAATCAATTAACAAATTATCATTTTCATCTTTTTCATAAAGTTTGTCAATTATTCTTTTACTATGCTTGTTATATGCTTCTTTTCCATCACCTAATCCTGGAGTATCCCATATTACTAAATTATCCAACTCATATTTATCAATTTCCGTCGTTTCTGGATCTGCACTTATTCCTACTTTGCTACTTCCTTACCAAATAACGCATTAATTGTACTGCTTTTTCCTACTCCTGTTGCACCTGTTACCATTAAATTAATTCTTTGATTTTTCATTCTCAACAAATTCCCTAACAATTTTTGTCTTGTTTTCTCATCCATATTTTCACGCATAACATTTTTTTCAATTTCCTTAAATATATTTTTCCTCATAATTTATACCTTCTTTCTCTTATTCATATTTTTTATTATTATAACATTTCAAATATAATTTATTTTTCAAAAATTTAACTTATTTTCTATTTTTTACTTGAACACATTAATTTATTCCCTAAAATTTGTTTACTTCTTTTTATTTTTACTTCATAATATTTCATCACTTTTTCTTTAATTAATCTTTTCATATTCCATCCCTCCAGAAATTAATTTTTTATCATAATCTATTATTACATTTTTTTATAACTTATTTTTTATTCCTACAACCTATTTTCAAATTATGCTCCTATTAACTGCCTTTTTTCCAAAATTATATTATCTATTATAAAATCTAGTAATTTTTCTATGTTATAACCATATTCTGCTGAATAATATACTGGTTTTCTTATTGTTACTCCTGTTGCTTCTTTTACCCTATTTTGTATAGATATCGCTTGTTTTTCTAAAAAATCTACTAACACTTGATCTGGTCTATTTGTTTCTTTATTCCAGTGTCTGCCTTTCATTGCCATATCCGCCTGATTAATTACCACTAATATCCTATCTGCCTGTATATTTGGAACTATCACTTCATTTAATAATGTATATGTACTTCCCATATCTCTATTTAATCCTTCCAGTACTACAATTGCCAAATCTACCCAGCCATAGACATTTCCATCCAATGAATAAGTTTTATATAATAAATTTACTAATTTTCTTTTATGAATTTCATCGTTCTTAACACCATCTCCCAATCCTGGAGTATCCCACAATCTAAATACATCATTTAATGAATAAAATTCCAGGCTCATTGTTTCTGGATCTACTCCGTTACCAACTATTGCCACATTTTTTCTAAAAATTGTATTTAATGTTGTTGATTTTCCTGCTCCTGTTACTCCTGTCACCATTACATCCAAAGGCATAAATCTTGCTTTTTCTAATTTTTTTTCTATATCCATTTTTCTATAATCTCTAAAATTTGTCATAAACTATCACACTCCATTTTTATTCTCTTTCTCATTTACAAAAATATTATATCTTTTTCTTCTAACTTATTTTCTTCTACAAATAACTTATTTTAATACTTCATACATTATGTTTAATATACACTTGCTTCACTAATTTTCATTTACAATTTCCCCATTTTTCAATGAATAAAATTTTTGATTGCTTGATCCGAAAAATTTTCCTTGTATTCTCAATTCATGCATATATTTTCCAACTTTTAAATACTTTAATTTTTTCAAAATATTTCTTGAGACATCTTTAAAATCATAGGAGGTATAAAGTGCTATTTCAAAATCTTTTTCATGCATTTCATTAATAAATTCTTCCAAGGCTTCCTTTTGCATTAAAGGTTCTCCACCTGAAATAGTAATTTTTTTTACTGGCAAATTATAAGACATTATTTCATCACACAATTTTTTTACTTCATATTCCCTACCTGTTCGGATGTCTTGGATTTCACTATTATGGCAACCTTTACATTTCACATTACAGCCTTGAAAAAATACTGTTAATCTAATTCCTGGTCCATCTTCATATCTGTTTTTTTGAATTGATGCAATTTTTACTTTCATTTTATACCTCCGATTATGTATTTTTTTCATTATTATTGTAACACTTGTATCTATCTTACTTATCCAAAAAATGTCCTATTTTTTAAATTTCAACTAAAACCATCCTCCAAAAAAACTTCCAATTGCATCACATACACCTTTCACTGCACCTACAACTCCACCAACTGCTCCACCTATTACCGAACCAACTGCCGAACCTACCTCTTCTCCAATTTCTCCAAATATTCCACTAATTGTCCCACCTATATTTGCTCCTGCGTCGCTTCCTTCCATCCTTCCATCCGATATACCTTCTGTCACATTCGCTACACCTTCTGATAACACTTCAACTGCTGCTCCAAAAATAGTTTCTAAAATATCTCTTCTATAATCTTTTAAATCGTCATTATCTTTCTACATTACTTCTTCTTTGTTCAAATTTTGTGCATAAACGTACTCTTTTTTCTTCTGGTGTATATTGCAATATTATAATAATTTTGATAAGTTATATGGTTTTTGTTATAATTCTCCTTCTTCCTTGTATCCTGCACTGTAATAAATTGGTTTCACTTCTATTCCTGTTCCTTCTTTTATTCTTCTTTTTACCGATATCACCTTATTATTCAAAAATTCTTTTAAAATACTTTCAGGACGATTCTCTTGTTCATTCCAATATTTCCCCTTCATTGCTACATCCGCCTGATTTATCGCAACTAATATTCTGTTTTTTTTATTTTTACCTAAATTGGGTATTATTATATTATTTATCAATTCATACGATGTTCCCAAATCTCTACTTCCTCCATCCAGTATCACTAAAACCAAATCAATTAACAAATTACCATTTTCATCTTTTTCATAAAGTTTATCAATCATTTTTTTACTATGTTTATTATCTGCTTCTTTTCCGTCACCTAATCCTCGAGTGTCCCATATTACCAAATTATCCAGTTCATATTTTTCAATTTCCATTGTTTCTGGATCTGCACTTGTTCCTATTCTTGATACTTCCACTCCAAACAATGCGTTTATTGTGCTGCTCTTTCTACATCCTGTTGCACCTGTACCATCAAATTAATTTTTTGTTTCTTCAATTTCAATAAATTTCCCAATAATTTTTCTCTTACTTTTTTATCCATTTTTTTACTCATAATAATGTTTTCAATCTCTTTTAACAAATTTCGTTTCATAATTAATTCCTTCTTTCTATTTTCCAGTAACCTATTTTTTCACTTCAATATCTTATTTTTTAATCCTTTAAACATTCTTTATAATTTTTAATTTTTTTATTACGTTATCTTTAATGATTCTCTACAAGTAAACAGCACTTCCAATCTTTGATACAAGTCAACAATTTCACAAAAAAACTTTTCATCTATATCATCTTCAGTAATAGAAAATTCATATCCATTTTTTAAACTTTTACTTTCTTCATATTTAAAATATATTCCCTTCAAACTAAAGCAAAAAGCTATATAATTTTTATCCTTGCTATTTTTAAACTTTAATGTAAATGTCTCCTGTCTTTCCCAATATAAGTCTTTTTCTAAATAAATCTCCTCAATATCTTCTTCCAGCAAGTTTCTAACATAATTAAATATTCTGAAAAAATCTTTTTCAAAGTGCTCTTTTGTTATTTTTGCAAGATAAACTTCAGAATCTATTCTTCTATTTTTTTTAATACTCTCAGCAATTGAATCCAAATATTCTCTTTTTTTCAAAATTAAATCTTTGCTTAACACGACATTCAACTCCTATAATTTAATTTTTCCCTTCTTATTTACAAAATCATTATATACTTTTTCTCCAACTTACTTTTTTTCGTTATTAACCTATTTTTTTCTCAAAAAAAATCACAGCTAAATAACTGTGATTAAATTTTTAATATTTTTTTATTTTATTGTATAGCAAAACTGCTTTAAAACTGAACTCAAAAGTTATGACTATTTTACTCAAACCCTAAATTTATATAATTTTTAGTAGCTTAATTTTAACTAGGTTTAAGTATATATTTAAAATTTGATATTTTTCAATTTTTCTAACAATCTAGTACTCTCTAAATTCTGTTTTTGTCAGAAAATTATCTTCCTCTTTTTTAAATTCATAAATTGCGATTATTCCTGTTTCTTTTGCCCAGCCTACTATATCAAAAGTTATTCCTGTTTCTCCATTTATTAAAAGAACATCGCCTGGCTCAATGTTTTCTTCTATTATTTTTTTAAATCTTTTAATATTTTTTTCTTTATTGTTATCATTTTCAAGATTTTTCCATTCTTTTTCAGTTTCAGCAGTTAATTTTCTTATTTTCTTAATTTTAAATTTTTTTATCAATTCTGTTTTTTCATCTTCATTTATTATAGATTTAAATATCAAAATTTTCCTATCTTCTTTATTTGCGACTATGTTTACCTCTTTTTTTACTTCAGAAATTATTTTATTTGATAAAGTTTTATTTTTAAACGCTTCTATAAAGACTTTGTTCATTAATATGTTTTGTAGATGTCTTATTTTTTTTATAATCTCTATTTCCGTAATATTTATACTATTATTCTTCACTTCCAAAAAAAGTTTCATCAACATAGATAATTGCTCTTTTTTTAATTTCTGTTCAAAATTTTCCTTCTTATTATCCAGCCAATTTTTTACAACGTTTTTATTTTCTCCTGATTTTTGTACATTAAGTTCTTTAAATAAAAAATCATATATACCATTAGATATTATTCTTCCAATTTCTATAAATTTTCCTTCTTCGGCTAGTTTTTCTAAATAAGTGTATGTTGATTGTGATTGAAGATTTTTAGATTGTAAAATCTTATTTGAATACTCCATTTTAAATATTTCTCTCAATTTTTGTATATTTTTTGAAATTTTTGAAATAATATCTTGCATTTTCGCCTTATTTTCCAATGTATGTGATATGTTATTTCTAATAATTCTAAAGTTTTCAAAAATCTTGCTCAATTCTATTCTATTTTCTATTTCTTTCTCTGATAATTTTTTGTAATTTACTCTATTTTCTTCATTTATTCCATTTATCCATTCCCTCAATTTATCCTTACCTTTATTTATATCCTCAATTCCTAAAATTTTTCCTGCGAAAGTATAAATTGCTTCAACAATATTTACAAAACTCATTGAATATCTTTTTTGATTATAATGCCATTCTGCTAAATTCAGTAACATTTCAAATGTATTTTGCTCTTTTCCAAAATTTTCTGCAAATCTTTCTAAAATATCTGGTAATAGCAACTTAGCAGGTCCATCCAAAGTCTTTATAATTTCTTCTATTTTATTAATTTTTTCAATATTTTCCTTTATATTCCCAATGTAATTCATATTCATAGAATTTGAAAATTCTTCCATGCTATTTTTCAGCTCTTCATTAGTAAGCATATCCAAAAATTCATAACTATTTCCATATTCCTTAAAAGCATTCGCTCCTTTAATCCATTTCATCAGGTCATAAAAAGGTTTCAAATTTATTACTGATGCTACTTTTATTAAATTTCCTTCATCATCTATATCATCATCCATTTCTTCTAACATACCATAAGTTATTGTTTTTATCTTAATATTTTTATCAATAACATCTGTAATATAATTCATTACCAAAAACATCCACATTGCATTCGATCTAAAAGAATGTGTTATATCCAAATAAATTTCATCATTTATATTTAAAGAATTTATTATTTTCATAATTTCTGAAAAATTTTCAAAAATTTCATCTGCATCCATTCCATATTTAGTTACAATAATTTCCACATTTGAAAATTTACTGTTAAACTTATCTGCATCTATTAAATTTACTTCTGTATTTTTATTAGCTTTTTCTGTAATACTTCTTAATTCCTTTTTATATTCCTCATCTATTGTTATTTTATTTTTTTCACAATAATGCACATACAGTTTATCCCACATAGATCCTGCTGTTCCAATATATATAGTTTTATCAATCTCATAATGTTTTTCCAAAACTGCTGTAACAAAATATTCATCTTTGTATATCTTATACGTTTTCAAATCTTCGTTTTTTATTCTATAATTCGCTTTTCTGTAATCTCTTTCATTACTATGAATATCTATCATACCTTTTCCCAATCCCGCTATCAGTATCTTTGCCATCTTTATTTTTCTCCTTTTTCTTTAATATCAATCTTACCCTTTCCTTTATCAGCCATTATTTAAACATTTATTTTTTAATTCATTTACACTTTATCTAAGAATAACCTAAAAAATGCTCAAAGTCAATAGTAACCCACAATTTTCAACTTATTTCCTCTATTTTCAAATGATTAAAAAAAATAACCATTGCATTTTACAATGATTATTAGTATTTTTTATTCCTTATTTTACTGGATATACTACTTTTACATCTATGGTAAAATTGGTGACGAAATTTTAATAACATTGTTTCAATCCTTGTTTTAATGGATATACTACTTTTACGTACTTTTGCGAAAATCCTTTATTTATAAGTGTTACAGAATTTTTTTCAGAGATTAAAATTGAGATTATTTGACTGATTTTTATCATTTTTTGACTCTTTTTTAGCATTTTCCGTAACTCCTAATGTCGATTTTTATTGACTTTGAGTGAATTTTCTTTCCTTTTTTTCATTTCTTGTAGTGGTAGGAATTTTTTTTACAAACTTATTTTATCATATTTTTCTCTTTTTTCAAAATCTTTTTGGATATTGAGACAGAGTAAAAAATATAGGGGCAGTCATTAAATACCACAACAAACTTTTTTGACTGCTTTTTTTAAAATATTTTACTTTGTGATATTTCTTTCAAAACTTCCCTAATCGGACATTCTCCTCCTCTCAAATATGGAATGTTTGTGCTTTTCTCTGCTTCATTAACAATTTCTGGCAAGCATTCCATCTCTATTATCTTTTCTAGTGAACTCGTTCTTTTGTCGCTAAAGTACAATTCATACGCTTTTTCCCTATTTTTTCCATAGTTTGCAAAGAAAGTGTGGTATAACGCTCTTGCCTTTATCTTTCTCAAGCCACCTGTAAAGATTTTTTGATACTTCCTTGTCCTTCTTGGAAATTTCAACTATAGCTTTTACTAGATGAAACTTGTCATAAATGTGTATTGGATTGTAAATCCTAAGCTCCCCTACAAAGCTGTCTATCCATATTCCCCCATCAGAGTTCACAATCAGCTTCTTCTTGTCCATATTGTATCTCTTTTCAAGATAGTTAAGCACATATTCCGACACTTCCTCAAGCGGTACGGATGTAGGAAACATTATTGTGTGTTTGTCAATAAGTTTGTTTCTGTCCCTGCAGATTTCCTCAATTCCACGATGTATTGAAACCAACCTCATATATGTGTTTTTACTTCTTCTGCACTTCATATGGTCTTCATCAATCTCCATATATACTGGCGAATCGTCATCCCTTTCAAATCTTTCAATATCAAGTTTCGGCATTTGAAAAGAATTGACAAGATTATACACAGTAGCCCTTGAAACACCGTAAGTTTTTGCAAGAAATGAAGCCGTGGCATATTGATACTCAAAAAGTATAGTAAAAATCAGCTCCTCAGAAAGCCTTTTGTACCGCTTAAGCCCAATTTTTTCATCAATGTAGTAGTGAATGCCTGTTTTCTTGTCTACATATTTTCGACGTTCAAAAGTGACATGCCCGAAAGCAGTAGTAACAGTTCTTTTAACAAATCCTTTGCTTTTAAATTTATCTTTTCTTTCATCGGAATGAAAAAAGGCACCATCAACTCTTTTGACATAAACTCTAAACAGCGTTTCAAAAGCTTTTGTGACAAACAGCTTAAACTGCTGCTCAAACGGAAGTCTGAAAGAAAAAATATTTTTAAAAAAAGTCTTTACAAGCGAGGAAAAATTTGATATTCTAATCATAGAGGAAACCATCTTTCAATAGGATTTGGCGATTATATTGTAACTGGCTTCCTCTTTTTTGTTAATTTGAAATTTAATTAAATTTATTTGCTCCTATATTTTTTACTCTGTCTTGGATATTTTTTCAAAAAAAATGAGAACCAATAATTAAAGCTCTCATTTTGGTATGTTTCCAAACTTAAATTAAATCATCCGCATTCACGTCTTCATCAAACTTAAAGTCATCATCATGCAAATGCACCACTTCCAACGCCTTTTCATAATTCGTAGATTTTTTAGAGAAAAAATCATGCTGAGTTGTTTCTACGTTTAATCCATTTAGCACAATTGGATTTACATTTTTTACTTCAAATTCTTCTTCAAATCCTAAATTCATCAAGGCTTTATTCGCATTATAACGGATGTATTCCTTCACATTGCCTGTAAGCCCCAAATCACCATAAATTTCATCAGTATATCTTGTTTCATTTTCATATAAATCGTACATCAATTTTTTTAGTTCAGCTCTCATATCAGCTTTTTCCTCTTCGCTGAAAGAATTGTATAATTCCTGGAACAATAATCCTACAAAAACTCCGTGAATCGACTCATCAGCTATGATTTTCTTGATTATATCGCAACTTGCAACCATTTCTCCCTGTCCTGCAAGCCAAAGCGGCAAAAAGAATCCGCTGTAAAACAAATATGTTTCCAAATAAACCGAAGCCGCCAGAGCCATCGCAATATCTCTTTTTGAAGCCTCAGGATTATTCATTTTCTGATAATATGTATCAATTTTATTGGCTTTATACTGCAAGTGCGGATTTTCCTGAACCCATCTGAATGTTTCATTAATCTCTCTTGTAGATGCAACCGTTGTAAATATTGTCGAATAAGACTTTGCGTGAATCGTTTCCATCATACACATATATGAAAGCACCGAACGATTTTGCAGTGACTCAATATGATCAATAATCTTCGGCATCCCCGTATGGCTCTGCAATGTATCTAAAAGTGTCAATCCTCCCAGTACATGCAAATACGCCAATTTCATCGCAGGCTCAAGCGAATTCCAACTATCAATATCCTTCGACGGAATATACTCCGTATCAATCCAAAACTGCTTCAAATTCTGTTCCCAAAACATCTCTACATAATCATTTTCCGGTGTGTTCCAGTTTACTGCCTCATATATTTTTTTCTCCATTTTTTGCCTTCTCCTTTTCTCTAGTTTATTTAATATTGTATAAAATATCCAAAGCCATAAATATTGTTAGATTTAAATTTTAACATATTGATAAATATATCTCATAATTTAAGAATTTAAATATTTTATAATTTCTGTTATAAGCAGACTCATTTCATTATCTAATTCAAAACTAGTTTTAATTATCTTCATGCTCTTCATTAATTCTTTATTTTCAAAATTACTACGAATTCTATTTTTTATATACGAAAAAAATTGTGATGAAATAATTAAATTTCTAATACTCTTAAGTTTATTATTATCTAAGTATTTTTCATAAAGAGGATTGAATATCCAATATAAAATTCGTGTAGCTTC
Organism: Leptotrichia buccalis C-1013-b; assembly: GCF_000023905.1. Lineage (NCBI taxonomy): Bacteria > Fusobacteriati > Fusobacteriota > Fusobacteriia > Fusobacteriales > Leptotrichiaceae > Leptotrichia > Leptotrichia buccalis. The sequence goes on from NC_013192.1 coordinate 1,191,558, forward strand.
ATAACTTACAAATAATCCAGATTTAAACTTGCTTAAATTAAATCTTTCTCTTGTACCATTTAAATCATTAATTAGACAATCCATATTAATTTCATTACTTCCGTTATACTTTTCACTTTTTTTTATTCTATCAAAAGTTTCTTCAATATATTTTTGAGCTGTATCTATCTCATTTGTTTCAGAAATTGTGTGAATAATAGAATTTAAATCATACAATAATTCTAAAGCAAAAATTTCACTTTTTATATCCTTTACATTATCAACCAAAAAATCATAATTTCCATGTGCAACATTATTTCTTATTAAACTATTAAAATAATATTTGAAATATGCTATCGTATCAAAAAACATATTTAAATTCTTTTTAATTCCAAAATCTATTTTTTGAACTAAATCAATATTCATTATTTTATTATAAACTTCAATATCTTGACAATATTCATACATTAAAGAATATTCTAAGAAGTCTTTGAATAATCCTTCAATTTGAATAGGTAAAATATTTATTACTACTTCATAATCTTTATTTTCAATTCCATTTATAATTTTTTCAATTATTTTTTTTCTTTTTGATAAACAAATTGAGTTTGAAATATTATGTTTAATATTTGCTATTGCTGTACTAGAATTTTTTCTCAATATGTTTAAATAATCTTTTTCATTTTTATTATATTTTTCTAGATTTATTGGGTTTAATGGATGATTTTCTATTTTTAAGTTAATTTTTTCAATAATAGTATTATTATATTCTTCATCAGACAACTTTAAATTTCTTCTTCCTATATTTTGAATATTATCATAATACGGAATAAATTTTATATTATAATATATTTTATTTAAAGTACTAATAGGAATTTCCGCTAATAAAAATTCAAATTTCCTTATTATTTGATTATAATATGAAATTCTATAATCAATTTGGTTTTGAGAAAATAAAGAGAGTTCTTTTATTTTTTCATTACTAGAAAAGTTTTTAAAAAAAGTTTCTAGTTCTTTCATATAGAATATTAATAATCCTGATTCTATATTTTCTTGATTTTTGAATAAAACTTCCAATTTTCTTCTTTTTATATAATTTTCTTTAAGTTTCACGACTTCTATATCTTCTAAAATCCCCTTTCTGTTGTATCTAGATTTTTTTAGTTCATTCAATTCTTCTTTTACTTTATCTATTAATTCCTCAATTTTCTTTTTTAATATATCATACTTTTTTAAAATTTCCCCAAATTTTTCATTAACTAGAACATATCTATCAACTAAATTACCAGTTAAATCAAAACAATTATAAATTTCTTCATAATATTCCTCTTTTGTATGAGGGATTTTTCTTGAATTAAAATCATATTTTCTCATTTTTTTTAAAGTTATTTTTATAAGATTGTCATTAGAATTTTCAATTTTTTTATTTATCTTTTTAAATAATAATTTCCCTTTTTTGACATTATTATTCTTTTTAAATAATCCTATTTCAACTTGATCAAAAACTTCATTTTTTATATTATTTATATAATTTTCAATTTCTATAATTTTATTAAATTTTTTAGGATTTATTTTATATAATAAACAAAAATATTTTTCAAAATTTTCAGATTTGTAACCAATCTCAGAAAAAATAATAATCTTTTCTATCAATTTTTCTAATTTATTTTTATTATCTATTAATTGATAATTTTTAAAATAAATATTATCATTTATTATTTCTAGTAAAAAAACTTCATATTTAAAATATTCAAAATTAGTGTTTACAAAATAATTTACAATTTCTCTCAAAAAATCATTTATTTTTTGTAATTCCTTATTTTCTTCATAAGATAAAATGATTGCTTTGTATACAATATGCTGACTTAATGGATTTGTCTGGGAAAATATATAATTATTAAGCTTGTCTATATTTTTTTCATAACTATGAATTATTTTTGACAAAGTCATTATAAATAATTGTATATTAACTCTAAAATTTATAAATTCAAGAATTTCTAATAAAAAATCGAAAGTTTCTATTATTCTAAATTTTAAAATTAAATGCAGTATCATATGAAACTCTTCAATTTCTTCAATTTCTTTTTTTTCTATTATTTTTTTTAATTTTAAAATTAAATAAGATGTAATTTGTGGAATATTATTTTCTATTACATCAAAAGCTTCCTTTGATTCATTAATATTAAAAATTATATCTATTGCTTCATTTATATCCATTTGCACTCCCTTCTCTTATACCGAACATGAAATACACTCCTCAATCGTAGCCTTTCTCGTTCTCGTATAATAAAGCGACTTCAACCCCAGCCTATGTGCATAAATATAAAGTCTAGCCAAATCCCTAGTACTATCTGTACTCTTCGTATACAAAATAGTTGATATTCCTTGATCTACGTGTCTTTGGATTACAGAAATTAGTTTCAAGATATTTTTTTGATTCATATCGTATGCTGACTTATAGAAGAAGTAGTTGTCGTTTGTTAAGTAAGGCATTGGGTAGAATGTTGTACTGTCTCCGTATTCTCTTACTTCGATTGTGTCAACTACTGGCATTACTGAGGCTGTCGAGTTCATTATGTAGGATGTTGACTGGTTTGGGGCGATTGCCATTCGGTAGGCATTGTAGACTCCGTGTTTCATTACTTGCTCTTTTAGGTTTGCCCAGTCTTCTTTTGTTGGGATGCAGATTCCTTCAAATAGCTGTTTTATTTTTTCTGTTTGTGGCACATATTCTTTTGTAATGTATTTGTCAAAGTAGTTTCCGTTGGCGTATTCAGATTTTTCAAAGTCCTTGAAAGTTTCGCCTTTTTCTTTTGCAATTTCCATTGAACGTTCCAATGAATAGAAATTTACCATCATAAAGAATACGTTACAGAAGTCAAGCGCTTCCTTGCTTTCGTACATAATAAAGTTTTTAGCCAAGTATCCATGCAGGTTCATTGCTCCCAGCCCTACTGAGTGCAGTTCGTCGTTTGCTTTTTTTATTGACGGAACAATATCAATGTTTGTCAAGTCTGATACCATTGTAAGTGAATCAATTGCCGCTTTTGTGGCTTCTTTTATTCTTTTGTTTTCCATTACTGTAGCAATATTTAATGAACCTAAATTACATGAAATTCCACGTCTTATCGTGTCTTCTTCATAATACGCATTAATATCTGAAACTTCTGATAATTGCATAATTTCAGTACACAAATTTGAGAACTTAACTGTTCCAATTTCTTTTAATGCGTGTTCCTTATTTGCATTATCTTTAAAGAATAAATAAGGATATCCACTCTCTTTTTGAGTTTGAGAAATTTTTACAAGAAGTTCCCTTGCGTTTATTTTTTTCTTTTTAACATTTGGATTATCAACCAGTTTTTCATACATTTCGTTCATATCCATTTCATCCAGATATTGTCCATATTCTAGGAATACTGTGTGTGGATTAAACGTGTAGCAAACTTCATCTTCTATTGCCAACTGCATAAATTTATTTGGAACGATAACTCCGATTGACAATGATTTTATTCTGATTTTCTCATCTACATTTATCTTTTTACTATCCAAAAATTCATTAATATCAGAATGGAAAACATTCAAATAAACCGCTCCAGCTCCAGCTCTTTGTCCTAACTGATTTGCATACGAAAAAATATCCTCTAAAATCTTCATAATCGGCAAAACTCCAGAAGCTCTTCCTTCCACACCTTTTATCGCTTCTCCTCTTGCTCTGATTTTAGAAAGGTTTATCGAAACTCCTCCACCAATTGAAGACAATTTCATAGACGAATCAAAAATATATCCAATTCCGCTCAAATTATCTCCCATTTCATCAAGAAAACAAGAAACAAGCTCTCCAGAACGTTTTTTTCCAGAATTTAAAAAAGTTGGTGTAGCTGGCTGATATTCTTGATTTATCAACATCAAAGCATACTCTTTTGCCTTTTCAACATTTCCCTGTGCTAAATAAAGCGAAACCGTAGCAATCCTATCTTCATATCTTTCCAAGAATTTCTCCCCAGTGTCATCCATCAAAGCATAACTTTGATAAAATTTCGATGCACTCATAAACGAAGCAAATCTAAACTTCTTATCATAAACCAGCTTAAACACTTCCTTTATCTCATCGTGGCTATACATCTCATAAAAATTAATATAATAATCATTTTTTATCAAATATCTCATCTTTTCCTCAAGATTGTGAAAAAACACCGTATTTTTATTCACATAATCTACAAAATACGAATAAACAGCCTCCTTATCTTTCTCAAGCTGAAAATCCTCCCCTTGTTTTACCATTATTTCGTTATTTAGGTATATCCATTTTTTTGCTCTTTTATCTACCATTATCCTATCTCCTATTTATTTTATTAATTATTTTCCAAATACTTGATATAATTTTCCACTTCCGTACTTGTTCCCGACAGCTCAAATTTCATCAATACTGGAATTCCGTATTTTTGCTGAATTTTATCAGCTGCTAGTGCGAAAAATTGTCCCCAGTTTCTGTTTCCGCTGGAACTTACTGATTTTAATAGTTTACTGTTGTTTTCGTTTTGTAGAAATTCGTCTGTTGTTGTTGGAATTTCTCCGATTTTTGTTGTAAATGTTAGAAAATGTCCTTCATTTTTGATTACCATAGTTGGATTTATTTTTATAAAATGCCAGTCTGGACGTTGGGATTGCATTTTTTTTGTGAAACGGTGGACGTTTCCTGTTTTTGAATCGTAATATATAAACATAGTTTTCACCTTAATTTTTTTTATAAAAATATACTCAAAATTATTTGATTTCAAATAGTTCTTTCCTTAAATAATCTGAGTATATATAAAAAACTGTCTTTGATAGTACAGTTAAAATTTTTAAATTGTATTTTTTTATATCATTGAAATAATTTCGTTAATTTCTTCTGGCTTAAATCCAATTGTTCTTTTTATTTCTTTATTTTCTTCAAATAAAATTACAGTTGGAACACTTCTTACTCTGTATTTTACAGCCATTTCTGGATTGTCGAATGGATTTACTCTTTCATATTCTACACCTTTTTTATCTAATAAGTCTGACACCATTGCACATGGGTTGCAGTCGTTTTTTTCAAATTTTACAATTCTTCTCATTTTATTATTTTCCTCCTAATTTAAAAGTAAAACACAATATCTTGTGTTTTTTGTAATTTTTTTATAGCATATGTAGTGTATCGTATTTTTAAAATTTTTGCAACAATATTATTTTTAATTTTTGATTAAACAAATTATTGGGAATATTTTATATTAATAATTTAAAAAATGCTATAAGTTATCTCAAAGTTTTTATATTTTTAAAATTTATTATTAAAATATGTAGGAAATTGTGTTATAATGTGAAAATGTAGAGAATAATCAAAAAAATTATATAATTTAGAGAAAGGAGATGTGTGAATATTTATATAGATTATTTCTATATTTAGTCATACAGAGATATATGTTATTAGAATTAAGGGAACTTCAAAAGAATACAAAAGAGTATTTAGGAAAAGAAATTGAAATTAATGGTTGGGTAAAAAAAATTAGAAGTCAAAAAAACTTTGGATTTATTGAGTTGAATGATGGAACTTTTTTTACTGGGATTCAAGTTGTGTTTGAAGAAGGATTGGAAAATTTTGAGGAAATTTCTAAACTTACGATTTCGACTTCAGTTAAAGTTACAGGAATTGTAGTAGAATCAGTAGGGAAAGGGCAGGCTTACGAAATTAAAGCAACAAAAATTTCTGTTTATCAAAAAGCTGATTCAGATTATCCGTTGCAAAATAAAAGGCATTCATTTGAATTTTTGAGAACGATTGCACATTTACGTCCTAGAACTAATGCGTTTTTTGCAACTTTTAGAGTACGTTCAATTTTGTCTTATGCAATTCATAAATTTTTTCAAGAAAAAAACTTTGTGTATGTGCAAACACCTATAATTACTGGAAGTGATGCAGAAGGTGCTGGAGAAATGTTTAGACTTACGACGCTTGATATAAACAATATTCCAAAAACTGAAAATGGAAGTATTGATTTTAAACAGGATTTCTTTGGTAAAGAGGCAAATCTTACGGTTAGTGGGCAGTTAAATGTTGAAACTTTTGCAACTGCATTTAAAAATACGTATACTTTTGGGCCTACATTCAGAGCTGAAAAATCGAACACTCCAAAACATGCTGCGGAGTTTTGGATGATGGAGCCTGAAATTGCATTTGCAGACTTGGACGTAAATATGGATGTTATTGAGGAAATGATAAAATACATTGTAAATTATGTAAGGGAAAATGCTAAGGAAGAAATGGAATTTTTTAATAAATTTGTAGACAAGGACTTGTTTAACAGGCTTGATACTTTAGTAAACAATGAATTTGGGAGAATTACTTATACAGAAGCAATTGAAATTTTGAAAAATTCAAAACAGAAATTTGAATATGAAGTGGAATGGGGAATTGATTTACAGACTGAACACGAAAGATATTTGGCAGAAAAACACTTTAAAAAGCCTGTATTTGTAACTGATTATCCAAAAGATATAAAGGCATTTTATATGAAGTTAAATGAAGATGGGAAAACTGTAAGAGCAGTTGACTTATTGGCACCGGGAATTGGAGAAATCGTAGGTGGAAGCCAAAGGGAAGATGATTATGAAATTCTTTTAGGAAAAATCAATGAAATGGGATTAAAAGAGGAAGATTACTGGTGGTACCTAGACTTGAGAAAATATGGAAGTGTGCCACATTCAGGATTTGGGCTTGGATTTGACAGAATGCTTATGTACATTACTGGAATGACAAACATAAGGGATGTGATTCCGTTCCCAAGAACAACTAAAAACTTGGAGTTCTAATTGCCAGGAGGACTAAAATGAAAAGAATGATAATGATGATGGGGATTCTTTTAATTTTTGCGACAGTTGTAAAGGCAAATTATTATATTACTGAAAATACGACGGTAACCAGTCCAGGTGATGCCACTACTGTTGAAGAAGAAAGAATTGCACCAACTGTTGAACCTGATGAAATAACAAGGCAAGCATTTGAACCAGGAAATGCATTAAATAAAAGCAGAAATAAAGAAACAAAAAATATACCAGTTGAACGAAAAACTGTTGATAGTGGAACTATGCCGGCAACACAGACCGAAGACATATCGACGGAAGCAAAATACGATTCATACGCAAATTACGAAAATGCCACGCTTGCCAAAAAAAGCTCATCAGCCACATTCAGAATGGCACAGCTTTATTTTCGTGATGGACTTTATGAAAAAGCAGTAAATTTGGCACTAAAAGATGAAGCACCTGATATTCCTGTAATGTATGTAATTGCAATTGGATCAAGGCTTATGGGGAATAATGAACAGTCAATTGATTATTACAGCAGAATCTTGTCACAAGACAACAATCAGGCTGAAGCAAAACTGGGAATGGGCATTGCCTACAAATCAAAAGGGGATTTTTCAAAAGCATTAGGATATTTGCGGGATTATAATTCTACACATTCTGATGATGAGGTAAAAAAAGAAATCGCAGTATTAAATGAAATATTAGCCGGTTCAAGATAAAAAATAGGGGGGATTATTGTGGAATGGCTTAGATTAAAGGAATATGGGATGAAAAATGCCCATATAAAAAAACTTATGTTAATTTTTCAAGATTTTGAAGAATTATTTTATGAAGAAAATTTTAAATTGTTTAATGATGAATTAAAAAGTCAGCTGGAAGAAGCAATGAAAATTGATATGACAGCAAGGCTAGAGCTTTATGAGCGAAACAGAGTAAGAATAATAAGTGCAAATGATAAGGAATATCCGAAAAAACTGAAGGAAATAAAGGATTTTCCAGTCTTTTTGTATTTAAAAGGAAAAAAGTTAAAAGATTACGATAAAATAAAAATAGACAAAGGCAAAATATCAGTAGATAATAAGCGTAATATCGGAATTGTAGGAACACGGCGAGCAACTAAATTTGGAAAAACAGCCTGTGAAAAAATTGTAAATGAGCTTGTAAATTATGAGGTAACCGTAATTAGCGGACTTGCCGATGGAATAGATACAATTGCACTAAAAACTGCACTGGATAAGGAAATAGAAGTTGTATCAGTAGTAGGCACAGGGCTGGACATAGTTTATCCATACGAAAATCGGGATTTATGGGAAAGAATAGGAGAAGTTGGAACTCTTATAAGCGAATATCCGCTTGGAACACAGCCTACACGCTGGACTTTTCCTAGAAGAAATCGAATTATAGCAGGAATATCAGATGGAGTTCTAGTAGCCGAAAGTTTTAAAAAAGGTGGTGCATTAATCACAGCAGAACTGGCTTTTAGCATGAACCGCGAAGTTTTTGCCGTACCTGGATTCATAAATTATCCATCTTTTGAAGGCTGTAACGATTTAATAAAAAATAATAAAGCAAAATTAGTAACTTGCGGAAATGATATTGCCGAAGAGTTTTTGTGGGATATAAAAAAAGAAAAAAGTAAATTACAAAAACTTACATCAGAAGAACAAATTGTATTTGAAACAATAATGGAAGAAGTAAGTTTTGAGCAAATTCTACAAAATGTGAAAGAAAAAATTGAGAAAAATAAATTGTTTTCAATAATTATGAGTCTAAAAATTAGAGGATTAATTACAGAAACAAATGGGGCAAAGTACATTAGGATAGTATAATTAAAGCAAGGGTATTAATTGCTATACCCTTGGTTCTCTGATTATCTAAGCATTTTTTGAAATAAAATTGAAACTCGCTTTTTAATAAAGGTTATTATTAATTCTTAAACTGTTTATGATTTAAAAGTTTTGAAAAAGCTCACTTTCGCAAATAAAAGTTAAATAACTTTATAAACTGAATTTTATTATAAAAGTTATGGCGAAAGAAACACATAAATGTGTTTAGTCAATTTTATTCCAAAAAAATCACGATATTTTTAGTTTGATTATAAATGATTATGTTAATAGAAAATAAGCAAAATTTCGTTAAAGAAAAAATAACTGTTTGAAATTTTGGAATGAATTTTGAACTATATTTAGTTAATCGTATTTAAAATAACTTTTATTCAAAATCGAGTTTTATTTTTTCTTTATAAGAAAGTTTTGTGTAGAGCGTGGGTGCAGGGAGATGGCGTTTGTTCTCCCTGCTTAAAAACTAAATATGAATAAAATAAGAAAAGTAATTATTAATCAAAATAATTTAAAAATAAATATGTATAAGTAGATAAAAAAAATAAGGAGAAAATAGAGTTGGCTAGAAAGTTAGTTATTGTTGAGTCACCGTCGAAGGCAAAAACTATTGAAAAAATACTTGGTAGAAATTACGAAGTTGTTGCATCTTACGGACATGTGATTGATTTACCAAAAACAAAAATTGGGATAGATGTGGAAAATAATTTTGAGCCTCAATACAAGGTTATAAAAGGGAAAGGTGAGGTTTTAAAGAAATTAAAGGAAAAAGCGAAAAGTGCAAACGCTGTTTACCTGGCATCAGATCAGGATAGGGAAGGGGAAGCGATTGCTTGGCACATTTCTAATTATATTAAGCAGCCTGATAAGGTAAAAAGGATAGAATTTAACGAGATAACAAAGACGGCTGTAAATAATGCGATTAAAAACCCAAGAGATATTAATGATAATCTTGTGAATGCACAGCAGGCGAGAAGATTGCTGGATAGAATTGTGGGGTATAAGATAAGTCCGCTTTTATGGAAAATAATTAATCGCAACGCCAGCGCTGGACGTGTACAGTCAGTTGCATTAAAACTGATTTGTGACTTGGAAGACGAGATAAATGCGTTTGTACCGCAAAAATACTGGGAAGTAAGTGCATTAATTGAAAAAGATATTAATCTTAATTTAGTAAAAATTGCAAATGAAAAAGTGGATAAAATTTTTGATGAAAAGGTTGTAAAAAAATTAAAAAAGGACTTGAAAGATGAGTCTTTGACAATTGAAAAAATTGAAGTTAAGAAGAAATCTCAAAGACCACCGCTTGTATTCAAAACGAGTACACTGCAGCAGCTTGCTTCCTCATATCTTGGTTACGGTGCAAGCAAAACAATGAGAATTGCACAGCAGCTTTATGAAGGGCTTCCAATTGATGGAGAAAATAAAGGACTTATAACTTATATGAGAACAGATTCTACAAGAATTTCTGTTGATGCTTTAAATATGGCAAAGGATTACATTACAAAAAATTATGGTGAAAAATACGTTGGAAAATATGTTGTAAAAAATTCAAAATCAAATGTTCAGGATGCCCACGAAGGAATCCGTCCATCTGACATTAACTTAGTTCCAGACGACATAAAAGTTTATTTAACAAATGAGCAGTATAGACTGTATAAATTAATTTGGGACAGATTTCTGGTTTCACAGTTTGCAGCGATGCAGTATGAGCAGATGCAGATTAACGCTGTGAATGGAGATTACAGTTTTCGTGGGACAATTAACAAAGTAATTTTTGATGGGTATTATAAGATTTTTAAAGACGAAGATGAAATTAAGACTGGGGATTTTCCAGAATTAAAGGAAGGCAATGTTCATCCGATAGACAAATTGAATGTGGAAGAAGGAATAACAAAGCCACCAACAAGATTTTCAGAAGCGACACTTGTAAAAAAACTGGAATCAGAAGGAATTGGACGTCCATCAACTTATGCTTCAATTGTCGAAACACTGAAAACAAGGGAATACGTGGAACTTATTGAAAAACGTTTTTATCCAACTTATTTGGGATACGAAGTAAAAGATGAGCTTGTGAAAAACTTTAAAGACATTATGAATGTGAAGTTTACGGCGAATATGGAAAAAGAACTGGATAAGGTTGAGGAAGGGACAGTTGAATGGGTGCAGCTTTTGAGAGCTTTTTATAATTCGCTTGAAAAGGAGATTAAAAAGTTTGAAAAAGAGATAGAAGAAATGAAAAATCGGAGAGTTGTTTCTGATGTATTAGATTCAGAAGGAAAGCCGATGATTTTAAAAACAGGACTGTATGGTAAATATTTAATAAGTGAGACAAATGAAAAGGAAAAAGTTTCGTTAAAGGGAATCGCTGTGTCGCCTGAAGAACTTAAAAAAGGGGAAATTTTTATAAAAACGGAAGTTGAAAAATTACAAAATAATAAAAAGGGAATTTTGACGGATTATTTTGATGAAAATGGAAACAGATATGTGTTGAAAGTTGGACGATTTGGAGAATATCTTGAAAGTGAAAATTATGAAAAAGATGAAAAAAGAATGTCGCTGCCAGCTGAATTGAAGCAGAAGTATAAAAAAGGCGCAGTAATAGAGCTAGATGGAGTATTACAAATAAATGATGAAATGAAACGGTTACAAGAAATTGACAGAAAAATAATAGAAGAAGCAGGAGTCTGTGAATTTTGCGGAAAACCGTATGAAATAAAAACTGGCAGATTTGGAAAATTTTTGGCTTGTACAGGCTATCCAGAATGTAAAACGATAAAAAATATAAAAACTGGAAAAGTTACGAGGGTGACTGAAAAAGAGGAAAAAGCTAAGAAAACTGTAAAAAAAGCGACGAAAAAAACAGTAACTAAATCAAAATCTACAGCTGCAAAGGCTAAAAAGACAACTGCGACTAAGAAGAAAACGACAACTAAAAAATCAACAGCCAAGAAATCTGAGTAATTTAATAAATCTTAAAAAAATTATTTTATTTATATTATATTTTATTAATTTTATTTGTTTTTTTATTAGGACTAATTTATAAAAAAAAAATAAATATAAAAATATAATTTAACAGTTTAAGATAACTTAAATTTATTATAATTTATATAAATGTAGTTTTATAGATTTTTTATCTTAAAACAAAAAAGTAGAATTGCTGTAAATAATATGTGTTATGATAAATGGAGAAATTTTTATGAATAATAATGACAAAGATGTTGAAAAAGAGAAAGAAAAAGATATCGGAAATAAAAAGAATGTAGAAAATGAAAATCTTGTAATGTATGTAGACAAATTTTTGTATTATGAAGAGGTTATTCTTGGAAAAAGTTTTAATACAATCAGAGGCTATCGGCGGGATTTACTGCAATTTATGGAATATCTGGATGAATATGAGAAAATTCATAATTTTGAGGAAATCGAAATGATGACTTTCAGATCGTTTATTGCATATTTAAATTCTCCAAAAAGATTAATGGAAAATGATAAAAATAAAACTGAAAATTCTGAAAATTTAAAAAGTATTAAAAATCTAAAAAAATGTAAAAAAAAGGCAAAACCAAAACCTGTATCTAGAAGAAGCATAAACAGAAAAATTTCAGCACTTCGGACATTTTTTAAATATCTTCAGGAAATAAACGTAATTGAAACGAACAAAGCGTCTTATATAAGTATGCCGAAATTTGAAAAGGAATTACCAAATGTACTGAATCGGGATGATTTAAACAAATTAAGACATGTCATAAACACAGAAAAAATTACTGGGATTCGGGACAGGCTGATTATTGAGCTGCTGTATTCGAGTGGACTTCGTTCGATAGAACTTATTAATTTAAGTGAATTTATGATTGATATTGAAGAGCGGGAAATTCGGGTTATTGGAAAAGGTGAGAAAGAAAGAGTTACTTTTTTTAGTGAAAATGCGAAAAAATGGCTTATAAAATATATTGATGAAAAGAAGAAGCAGTATGAAAATTATACTAGGGAAGTGCTTATTGTAAACAGTAAAGGGAAGAAATTAACGACACGTTCACTTAGAAGGCTTATTTCAGGACATGTGCATGAGGCTGGGATAGAAAAGGAAATAACGCCACATGTGTTTAGGCATTCATTTGCAATGGAGCTTTTGAACAATGGTGTAGAAATTCAGTATTTACAGGAATTAATGGGGCATAGCAGTATTGCTGCGACACAAGTTTATACTCACGTAAATAAGACTTTTTTGAAGGATATTTATATGAATGCACATTCATTGGCTAAGGAATAATTTTGAAAAATAAAAAAGAATGAAAAATAGGAGGAGATTTTGATTATAAAAAAATGTAGTGGCTGTGGAATTGAGCTGCAGTTTGAGGATAAAAATAAGGAGGGGTATGTACCTGAGGAGAAGTTTATAACGCAGGATAATTTGCTTTGTCAGAGATGTTTTAAAATCAAGAATTATGGGGAAAATCTTGTGAATAATTTTAGTAAGGAAGATTATCTGAAGGAAGTAAATGAAAGTGTGAAAAAATCGGATATAATATTGCCAATTTTTGATATTATTGACTTTGAAGGTTCGTTTACTGAGGAAATTCTGGATTATTTGCGGGATTATAGATCAATAATTCTGATTAATAAAATTGACTTGCTACCTGACTTTATACATCCGACTGAAATTTCAAACTGGGTAAAGGACAGGCTTGCCGAAGAGGACATTGTGCCTGATGATATTGCTTTTATCAGTGCAAAAAATAGATATGGAGTGAATGGAATAATCAGAAAAATTAAAAATATTTTTCAAAATAAAAAGGTGAAGGCTACTGTGCTTGGAGTTTCAAACGTTGGAAAATCGTCAGTTATAAACTTGCTTTTAGGAAATAACAAGATAACAACTTCAAAATATTCTGGAACAACTTTAAAATCAATTAATAACAGGATTCCAAACAGTGAAATTACGATAATTGATACGCCTGGACTTATTCCAGATGGAAGGATTTCTGATTTAATCAGCGTGGAAAATGGGTTAAAACTTGTGCCAGCTGGAGAAATTTCACGAAAAACATTTAAACTTGAAGAAAATCAGGTATTTATGTTTGATGTTTTCTGCAGATTTAAAATATTGGAAAATGAGCTTTTGAAAAGCGGAAGTAAGCCTATTTTTTCCGCATATGCTTCAAAAAGTGTAAAATTCCATGTGGCTCGTGAGGAAAGAGTGGAAACCTTGTTAAGTGGAAGTTTTTTTGAAATTTTAGAAGGAAGTGAGAAAAAGAAATATTTTCAAAATGAATTTGTAACTCACGAAGTGGAAATAGAGGAAAATGAAGAGCTTGTAATTGCAGGGCTGGGATGGATTAATGTTAAAAGAGGACCTTTGAAGATACAGCTGGAAGTTCCTGAAAAAGTGAAAGTAGTTATAAGACCGTCGATTTTTAGAAATAAGAAATAAATTTTTAGGAAGGAGACCATAATTTATATAAATTTTATGGAAAAATAAATGGCTTTTGATAATGAAAATTATTATATGGATAGTAAAAAAAGAATAACTAGAAAAATTATTATGCGTGGGATAACATTTCTTATAGTAACATGTATTGCGATATTTAATGTAGTTATTTTATTTTCAAGAAAAGTGGACAAGTTAATAAGTGCTGATATCCAAGTAGAAACTGTAAAATTACAGAATGCAGTAAAGAAATTTAATGAAAAAACTGGTTCAAATCCGAAATTGGCAGGGCTTGAAGATGAATTGCAAAACGTAAAAAGTGCAGATGGAAAAAACAATTTTGGAACATTCTATGGATCTGATAAAATATATGAAATTCCTGAAAGTATAAAAAATGGAAGGGAAAGAAGTAACAAAATTGTAACGAAAAAGGATGGAAAAGGTGGATGGGTTTACGATGAATTAAAAGGAAAAGTTTCACCGAATATTTAAAATTAAAAAAAATAAAATGGGGGAGTTATAGGAAAAACTCAATTAGAAAGAAGAATTATTAAAAAATGAAATTTTCAAGTTTGGGAAGCGGGAGCAGCGGAAATTCCAGCTATATTGAGATGGGAAATAAGAAATTTCTTATAGATGCAGGATTTAGTGGAAAAAAAATTGTAGAAAAATTAAATAACATTGGAAAAAGAATTGAAGATATAAAAGGAATATTTGTAACTCACGAACATTCTGATCATATTCAGGGACTAGGAGTTATTTCACGAAAATATGATATTCCAATTTATCTTCATGAGGTAACTTATAATGTAATTAAGGATAAAATTGGGAAAATTGACAAAAAAAATCTAAATTTTATAAGAAATGATAAAATTAAAATTGAAAATTGTGTTATAAATAATTTTGAAGTAATGCACGATGCCAAAAAATGTTTAGGATACACTTTTGAATATGAAGGGAAAAAGTTGTCCTATGCAAGCGATGTGGGCTGTGTGAACAATATTATTAAGGAAAATTTGAAAAATAGCGATGTAATCGTGCTTGAAAGCAATTATGACTATAATATGCTGATGGAAGGGCCTTATCACTGGGAACTGAAAAATCGCGTGAAAGGCAGAAATGGGCATCTTTCCAATGCAGAAGCATCAAAATTAATCGCGCAAGTTCTGAATGAAAAATTGAAAAAAATTTATCTAATGCACATAAGCAAGGATAATAACACGCCTGAACTAGCATATAATTCACTTTATGGGATTTTGGAACGTGAAAATAAAAGTCATTTGGAAATTGAAATTATTAATGAAAATGGAACAGAAATTTACAAAATATAAAGTAAAGGAAAAATTATGTGGGATGACCTGAAATTAGAAATTGATATGTGTGCAAAATGTGTTTTGGAAAAAGTACGCATTAAGCCAATAATTGGTGAAGGAAATAAAAATGCGGATATTTTATTCGTTTTAGACAGCGTAAGTGAAGAAGAAGACAATAAACAAAAATTACTTGCTGATAAAAATAGTGAATATTTTAAAAAATTTCTAGAATATTCAAAGATAGATATAGAAAAATGCTATTTTACAACACTTACAAAATGCAGTCCACACGGCAATTTAATTGACGAAGACAGTATTTTAAGATGCCACGAATTTTTAATAGCGCAAATTGCCCTAATTAATCCTAAATATATTGTTACAGTCGGAGAAAGGGCAACAAGATTTTTTTTACAGAATATGATAAAAGAAGATATAAGAAATCTGGTTGGACAAATGTATGACTTTTATGGAGAAATTAAAATTGTTCCAATTTACGATATTTCATATTTATTCAAAGCGACGGATAAGGAAAAATGGAAATTAATAAAAATTTTGGAAAAATTATAAAAGAAGAAAGGAAATAAAAAAAGAATGATAGGAATAGGAATTGTAGGATTACCAAACGTGGGAAAATCAACATTATTTAACGCAATAACAAAAACGCAGAATGCAGAAGCGGCAAATTATCCATTTGCAACAATTGAACCAAATGTGGGGCTTGTAAGTGTTCCTGATTTACGTCTAAAGGATTTGGAAAAAATAGTTAATCCAGAAAGAACAGTTGGAGCGACAGTTGAGTTTGTGGACATTGCAGGACTTGTAAAAGGTGCATCAAAAGGTGAAGGGCTAGGAAACCAGTTTTTGTCAAACATTAGAAATACAGCTGCAATTTGTCAAGTTGTAAGATGTTTTGATGATGATAATATTATTCACGTGGAAGGAAGCGTTGATCCTATAAGAGATATTGAAACAATTAATGCAGAATTGATTTTTGCTGATTTAGACACGGTTGAAAGGGCAATTCAGAAAAATCAGAAGCTGGCTCGTGGAGGAAACGCAGAAGGGAAAGAATTAGTTGCAGTTCTTGAAAGATGTAAAGTTCATCTGGAAGAATTTAAGTTATTAAAAACATTGGAATTTACACAAAGAGAAGAAGAATTAATAAAAGTTTATCAATTTTTGACAGTAAAACCAATGATGTTTGCCGCAAATATTTCGGAAGAAGACTTGACGGCTGGAATTGAAAATGATTACGTAAAAAAAGTGCGTGAATTTGCAAAACAGTATGACAGTGAAGTAGTAACTTTTTCAGCAAAAGTAGAAGCAGAATTAATTGAAATAGAAGATGAAGAAGAAAGACAAATGTTCATTGACGAATTAGGAATAAAAGAACCAAGCCTAAACAGACTAATTAGAGCAGGATTCAAATTGTTAGGATTAATCACATATTTTACAGCTGGAGTAAAAGAAGTAAGAGCATGGACAATAAAACAAGGAACAAATGCCCAAAAATCTGCCAGTGAAATTCACACGGACATTGAAAAAGGATTTATCAGAGCCGAAGTAGTATCTTTCGACAAATTTATCGAATTAAATGGATGGAACGGTGCAAAAGAAAAAGGTGCAATGAGATTGGAAGGGAAAGAGTACATTGTGCAAGATGGGGATGTAATGTTCTTCAGATTTAATGTCTAAATAAATTTTTATTTAATAATCATTGTTGTAAAAAACAGTGATTATTTTTTTAAAATTATTATTGAAATTTGATTAAAAATATTGTATAATGAAATATATATTAATATTTAATTAATAAAAGGAAATAATTGAGGTGGTAAAAATGAGTAAAGATGTAAATATTGAAAATATGTACGAAGGGAAAAATATTGGAATTGTACTGGATAAGACAAATCTGGATAATTTTGTGATTCGGGAATTTGTGTTAAATGAAAATATGAATGAACATCAGAAATTAGAGATGCAATTGGAGATGGATGATGAGCAAAGGAAGAATTTGGAAAGGGTTATTCAGAAGGAAGATGTCGAGATTCAGGTTGAACTTGAGAAGGCTGGGGAAAATGTTGGGAAAAGACGGATTTTTAGTGGAATTGTTGATTATTTTGAGATACTGGATTATGGGAGTTATGGGTGCAGGATTTTGATGAGAGCGTTTTCTAAGAGTGTGCTTTTTGACAGGAAAAATGAGAAGAAGTATCGGGTTTTTCAGGATAGGAATTTAATGTTTTCAGATATAATTGATGAGATTAATAAGGATTATGCTGATAAAAAGTTGGAAATAAAGTATTCTGATATTGCGAAAAAGCAGATAGGTAGTCTTATTGTCCAGTTTGATGAGACAGATTGGGAATTTTTAGTAAGACTTGCAAGTCAATTAAAAACTGGGATGTTTGTAATTGAACAGGGGATAATATTGTTTGGAATGCTGGAAATGGGGAGAAATTAAGAAGGAAAATAAATATTTTTCAGATTATTCGCTTGTGAGAGATTATAAAAATCTATATTATAAAGTGCAGTCAAATAAAGTAATAAATTTGGGAGATGCTGTTTCCATTTCTGAAAACGCTGTAGAAAATGAAGGAAATGATAAAGATTCTAGTGGGAATAAAGGTAATTTTTCTGTATTAAAAACTAGGGTATTTTTGAAGGATTTTATTTTGAAAAGTGAATTTTTGGCAACGGATATGAGCAATTATCATATATTCAAGAAGTATAATGAAAAAATTAAAGGGTGTAGGATTGAAGCTAATGTTGAGCGGGTGTTTGAAGATGGTGGAATTGCGAAAATGGAAGTCAAGTTTGGAGAGGGGCTGAAAAAAATTGTTCAGGAAAGAAGCAATGATGAAAGTAATGATAAAGCGTACGATGATTATGGAATAAAAAGATTTCCATTAAGTTATCAGACTTTTTATTCGCAGACAAATACTGGATTTTTCTGCACTCCCGAAGTAAATGATACTGTGGAAGTTTATTTTCCAAATGAAGATGAGCGATTTGCAAAAGTGTCGTGGGCAATAAACAATAAAGGAAATGGAAGATTTAGCGATTATACAAAAAGAAATTTTCAGGTTAATCAGAGTGATTTTAATTTTAGTTTGAATTTGAACAGTTTTGAAGTGAAAACGGCTGAAAAATATAGTGTGGAATCGCCAAATATAGTTGAAAATGCAGATAATTTTGTAAATAAGGCGAATCAGAATATGATAGTGGCTTCGAATAATTATTTAGGTATAGAGTCAATCGGGGATGCTGATTTTTATGGCTCTAAAATAAATATTATTGGGAAAGAGAAGGAAATAACAATGGAATCATTAAGTTCAGATGTAAGAATTAAAGGGAAAAAAGTTCATAGCAATTAATAGACCTATTTGATAGCCATACAAACTTAGAATTTAATAAAATAAATATCTAAAGCAAGGGGTCTTGACCCCTTGTAGAGATAAAAAAAACTTAGGTTATCGAACATATCTAATAATAAAAAATACAGGAGAATAATAAGGTTAGTTAAAACTTAGTGTTCTTCCTGTATTAAAAAGATTTAAGTATAATTTATTTTTTTCTTTTGTTTCTTATGAATTGTATAAAAGTTATAATTTCCTGTTTTTCTGTATCTGTATAGTTTTGGGAGTTTAAAACATATTCATCTAAATCATCATCTGGAATTAAATCAGTTTGCCGATTTAAGAAATAACTTGTGATAGCTCCTGTAATCATACCAAAAGTTCCCATTCCAATGAGTATCAGAAAAATAGCAATTATTCTTCCAATAAATGTATGCGGATAGACATCTCCATAGCCAACAGTAGTCGCAGTTACAAAAGCCCACCATAGACCATTAAAATAGGAGAGTTTTTCGACATAGGAAACTATTAGGGCAGATACTATGATTCCAAGTACAGCAAATATTAACAAATAAATAAGTCCATTTGCTCTCAAGATTTTTTTTATTTTTTTGTAGAATTTTTTCACAGACAAATAAGCTTTTGTCAGCTTTAAATGTTTAAAAACTCTGGCTAAACGTCTAATCTTAAAAATTCTGAATAGCCTAAAAATAGAATAATACGGAATAATTGAGATTAAATCAGGAATATTGCTTTCAATAAAATCTAATTTATTTTCTGAATGTGTAAAACGTATAAAATAATCAACTGCAAAAATTAGATAAATTGACACGTCAATAAATTCCAGAATTGGATTATTAAAAATGCTAATATCACCATGTAAATCTAAAAGTGTAGTGACAAAGCTGTATAATGCCAAGAAAATAAAAATAACCTGATAACTTATTCGGAATCCTTTGTTTTTATGTAATTTTTCAATTTTCTTTTTCATAAAAACTCCTGTTTTATTTAATAACTTTTCTGTATGTTACTAATAACGGATTCCAAACACTTGCATTTGTTGGGGAATATGCAAAGTCAATTTCTATAAATTTTTCAATAGGTGTTTCAAGAGCAATAACGATAGCCATTTGATCTACAAATTGTGCCACAGCTTCTTTTCCTACCATTGCTCCACCAAGAACAATTTTTCTATCTCTATCGTAAATAATTTCAGCACTTGCAGGAACAGAATCTTCAAAGCCAGAATTTTTATACATTGCTTTCATTGAAACTATATCAGCATTGTATCCTAATTGCAGAGCTTCTTTTAGAGAAAGTCCAGTTTGTGCTAGTTTTACATCATAGAATGAAGTTGCAAAAGAACGGATCAATCCTTTCCAGCTCACATCTTTTCCAGATAAGTGTTTTGCAAGGAACATTCCATGCTTGTTTGCTACATCTCCAAATGGAGCGTATAAATTTCTGCCAGTTTTGTAATATTTGTTAAAAATACAATCTCCAATGGCATACACATCTTTAATATTTGTTTCAAATTTATCATTTACAGTAATCTTCCCAGAATCAGTTTTTAATTCTTTAGGCAGAAAATCAATATTTGGAGTAATTCCGATACTAAATAATGCAATATCAAAGTCTACAGTTTCGCCGTTATCTAGTTTTACTGATTTTGCAACATTATTTTCAGAAATTATTTCTGAAACGCCTGAATTTAGTTTTAATACCACATCATTTTTTTCTATTTCCTTATAAATTCTCTTTTTTAAGTTTTCAGAAACATTTGGAAAAATTTGATCAGCCTTTTCAATCAATGTAACATTTAATCCATTTTTTCTAAATGATTCAGCCATTTCCAGTCCAATAAATCCAGCTCCTACGACAACTGCGTTTTTTAATTTTGATTTATTTTCATTAAGAAAATCTTTTATTTCAAAGGCATGTTCTGCATGTGACAGTGTAAACACATTTTCTAAATCTTTTGAGTATCCAGCAATATTCGGCACAAACGATTTTGCTCCAACAGCAATTACCAGTTTGTCGTAAAAAATTATGCCGTTAATTTCATCGCCTTTTACAGTTACAGTTTTATTTTCAAAGTTGATTTCTGTAACTTCGTGATGAATTTTCACGTCAATTCCACGTTTTATAAAATCTTCAGGCGTTCCGTGCAGAACGTCACTTTTCTTCAATTCATCAGCAATGAAATAAGGTGTCGGACATCCAGCCCAAGCCACATAAGATGATTTTTCAAATAAAATAATTTCATCTTCAGGATTTGCCTTTTTATATTGAGTCGAAAACATCATTCCAGCTGCTCCGCCTCCAATTACAACTATTTTCATAATATTTTTTCGTATGATAATTTATAAAATCATACACTCCTTTCATTTATGGTTGTTTTTATTTTTGGTTCATTTTGTTAAATAAATATCTAAGTCTGCTTGCCACCATATTTATACCAACTTTATTATCTTTTCCACGTGGAATTATAACATCGGCATACCTTTTAGAAGGCTCAACAAACTCCAGATGCATAGGTTTTACAGTATTTATATACTGATTTTTTATACTTTCAAAACTTCTTGCACGCTCGTTCAAATCTCTTTCAATTCTTCTTAAAAGCCTTTCATCATCATCAGTATCAACAAAAATCTTTGTATCGAAAAGATTTCTAATTTTTGCAATTGCAAGCACCAAAATTCCCTCAACAATAATTATGTTTGCAGGCTCGATATGCTGAGTTTCGTCAACTCTGTTATGAACCTGAAAATCATAAATAGGCTTTTCGATAGATTTTCCATCCTTCAATTCCAATATGTGCTTTTCAAGCAAGTCAAAGTCAATCGCATTTGGATGGTCATAATTCAAGGCAGTCCGTTCCTCATAAGTCAAGTGGTCATTCGCTTTATAGTATGAATCCTGTTCAAGTAGAATTGAATGAATCCCCGTTTTTTCCAAATTTCTAATTATAGCCTGAGTTACGCTTGTCTTACCAGAACCAGTACCTCCAGCAATTCCAACAATTATAGTTTGATAGCTCATAAAAATTTCTCCTTTCTGAAATAGATAATTATTTATTTTTTTATTTTAAGAATATTATGAACTCTGAATTTCAAATAATTTTATCATTTTTTCCCTTTATTTACAATATATATATTTTTATAAAATTTATCTGTTTTTAAAAATTATTAAAAAATATTTGAAAAAAATTTAATTATATGATAAAATTAAAATATAATTAAATATTGGAGGGGTTATGAATAGGGAGAATGAAATTTTTGAAAAGGAAATGCTTGGAAAAAGTCTAAGAGAAATGTTTTTTGAATTGAATGTTGAAACTGAAGACAGGTTTCAGAAAATTAAGGATGATTTTTTGAAAGTGAATATTTGGGGAAATACTGGAGAAGAAGATATTTTTATTGAAACAGTGTTGGCTGATAAAAATGAGGTGTTCAAGCTGGATGGAGTATTTTTTCCAGTAATCGACAAGTTAACTGATAAAATGGACACTTTTGATGAGAGTTATAAAAATATTTATTTGGAAGATGTATATTTAAACGTGGAATTTAGAAAGATTAGTGATATTGCAGATAGGGAATTTTTGGCTTGGATAGATATTGAGGAAGCAAATTATGAGCTTAAGGTGGTTTTGGAAAAGGATGAAAGGTATTTTGAAGAAATAAAAAAATTATATGATTCGTTTGAGCTTAATGGAAAAGTATGGAAAACGTTGAATATGGCACATTTTGCAAGATGTTTTAGAATTAGGTTGAATGAATATGATTTTGAGATGTCGCAGAAAATTTTAGAAAAAATTCAGAATGGAGAATATAAAATTACATATGATTTTGAAGAATATGAAGAAAAAATTTTAAGAAATAAGGAATTACTTTGGAATATTGAGAAAAAGAAGATTATAAGCACTATCTTTGTCCGTCCGACAAAAATTGACTTGTCTTTTGAATATACAGTAAATTTTGAAGATAATGAACAGATTTTAGTGTCAAATTATGAAAATGAAGATATTTTATGCTGTTATCAAAGCGACAAAAATAAGTTAAGCATTATTTCCAAAAAAAATACAGGCGACATTTGGAATATTTTTTCCATAAAATCAATAGAAAAATGTAGAAAAATGCTGGAAATATATCAAAAAAATAATGAAAATTCAGAAAATTATTTTCATTTTACAAATGTAAAAAATGAAAGTTTCATTGATAAAATTCAAAGAAAAAATAAAAAAACTAGAAGCCGTTCATTTTTGGAAAAATATTTTCTGGAATATGAGTTTATAAAAAATGAAATTTTATTAAAAGATTTGAATTTTAATGAAAAAATCGAAGGAAACTTAAATATTTATGATTGCAATGAAAATTTAAGAAATGAATTTGAAAAATCTTACTTTGAAAAAAGAATAAATTTGAATCTATTTGTTGAAATTAAAAATTTTGATGAATATTCAGAAGATAAAATAAGTTTTGTAATTTCAGAAATTCAGAATAATTTTGAAGAATTTACGTGCAGGGGGTATCTGTATGGCGAATAAAAATAAAAACGGATATGAATACATCTGGGCAACTCCTTTAAATTCCAAATTTGAACTTGAAAACAGTATCTCGGCATACATTGAAATAAACACCGATTTTGTAAATAGCAAATTTAATGAAGCAAAATTAGTTAAAGTAAATCCATATGTCAGGTTCAACAAAATTTTCGTAAACTTTTTGAATTACTACGATAATTTTTTTGAAATAGAGAAAAAAATTTTAAAAGATAAAAAAATAAAAGATTTAACAGCTGAAAATACTGCTAAAAATAAACCTAGAAGAAATTTTGGATTTAAAAGTAAAAACATTGAGGAAGAAAAAGATAGTAATTTTATTTTAAAGAATTTTAAGAAAAATGTAGAAAATAATGTGATAAATTACTTAAGGGAATTAGATTTTATAAGCGGAACAACTGTGATAGATGTTATTTGTGAAAAAATTTCAAAAGAGATAAAAAATGAAGTTCTAGGGAAAAAATTAAAAAAGTATTTTTTTCAATTAAACAGGGAAGAGCAGGAATACATATCACTTTTAGTTTATAATCAGCAAATAAACAGTGTAAATTGTATGAAGAATTTAAAAATTGGAGTACAGTATTTCTTTTACGATTCAATTATTTACAAAGAAAAAAAGCAAAAAAATAAAATAATAATCTATATAAATAAAGAAAAATCAAAAGAAAATACAACAAAATTAAAAATTTTAGAATTATTATTTTTGGAATTTGGATTAGAATTAAAAGTATTCTGGGAAAATCATTTTGGAGTTGTGAGTGTTGATGAAACAGTAAAAATTGATGAGATAGCAGTTTTTTAATAAAATGAAGGGGTGAAATAAATGAAATATAAATTGAGAATTACAGATGAGGAAAATAAAAAGGAAATAAACGTAAGTGAAGATGAAATTATGGAAGTGAAATATAAAATTGGGCTTGCAGAAGATACAAATTTGGCAAATAGCAGAAGTACAGTAGAAATGGAAATAATTGGAAAAATTATATCAAATTTGGAAAATACTGGGAATAATCAGGAAATCCAAAGTGTAAATGACGATTTGTATGAAAAAAACAAAAAAAATATAATAGATTTAGTAGAATGGGCAGAATCATATCTGGAAAAAAGTGATTATAGAAATTTGGAAATGTTTGTTGATTTAGGTTCAAATAAAAAAATGGACTTAAAATTTACAAATATGTTTGTGTATAATTTTTCGCAGGAAATGAGCATTGAAAAAGGAATTGGGATTTTTAAACTAAAATTAAGACAAAAATTTCATCAGAAAAATAAACTTGATATAAAATAATACTTAAATTGAAATTTTGTGGTATAATAAAAATGTGGATATTTTTTAACAAACTTAAAAATTATTTGATTTCTAAAAAAATTATAAAATCTATTTTAGGAGGAAAATACAATGATTATAGATGTTGAATTAAATGAAAAAAAACAAAAACAGTTAAAAGAAGTTTTAGAATACGACAATAATTTTATCAATAATTTAATATCAAAAGAATTAGACAGAATAGAAGAAAATGAACAAATTTCTAAATTAGAAATAAAAAGGATAGTGAAATTATCTGAAAAAGTAAAAAAATCCCCAATGATACCTCTTGAAGATTTTGGAAAGGAAATGGGGTTTTAAGTGGAATACAGAGTATTGTTATCCAAATATGCAGCAAAAAAATTAAAAAAGATGGATAAAAATACAAGTAAAAGAATTTATGATTTTTTGAAAAAAATAGACAATTCTAAAAATCCAAGAATTAAAGGGGAGGCTTTGAGCCATAATTTAAAGGAATACTGGAAGTATAAACCACTAAAAGATTATAGGGTTATAGTTGAAATACAAGATGATAAATTAATAGTTTTAGCTATTGAAATAGAGCATAGAAGTAAAGTATATTTGATTTTAAATAAACTAAAAAATCATTTTTAAAATAAATAATGAGAAATTCAAATATAGGGAGTGAGTTTTTATGAATAGAAATATTTTTATTACTGGAGCTACAAGTGGAATTGGAAAGGAAACTGCTTATGCATTTGCAAAAAATGGAGATAATGTAATTTTGTGTGCTAGAAATGGCGAAAAATTAAAAGAAATTAAAATAGACATTGATAGAAAATATGGAACAAACGCCTATGTGTTTATACTTGACGTTTCCAAATATAATGATGTTGTAAAAACTGTTAAAAAAGTAATGGAAGATGTTAAGAAAGTAGATGTTCTGATAAATAATGCAGGGCTTGCTTTAGGTCTTGATAAATTTCAGGATTATGATATTATGGATATTGAGAAAATGATTGACACTAATATGAAAGGGCTTTTGTATATAACAAGACAGATTTTACCTAGTATGGTTGCAAATGATGAGGGACATATTATAAATATCGGCTCAACTGCTGGAATTTATGCATATGCTGGAGCTGCTGTGTATTGTGCAACTAAATCAGCTGTTAAAGTTTTAAGTGATGGAATCAGAATTGATACAATTGATAAAAATATAAAAGTAACAACAGTTCAGCCAGGAATTGTAGAAACAAATTTCAGCAATGTAAGATTTCACGGAAATATGGAGCAAGCTAAAAAGGTTTATGAAGGAATTGAGGCATTAAAACCGGAAGATATTGCAAATACGATACTTTACATTGCAAATCAGCCAAAACATGTACAAATTTCAGATATTACGATAATGGCGACAAATCAGGCGACAGGATTTAATATTTACAGAAAAAATCAAAAATAAGTAAATATTAAAATTATTGACTTTTAGAGATAACTTTAGTATAATATCGAATATCAAAAGGAAGTATCGCCTAATGGTAGGGCAGCAGCTTGGAAAGCTGTGGGCGGTTAAACGTCTTGTGGGTTCGAGTCCCTCTACTTCCGCCATTTAAAAATGAAAAATATACTCAAACCTATTTAAAATTAAACTACTAAAAATTATATAAATTTAGAGTTTGAGTAAAATAGTCATAACTTTTTAGTTCGGGTTTAAAGCAGTTTTACTATACATACAATAATGAATCTATCTTTAAATTTTTAAATATTTTTAGAGATAGATTTTTATTTTTCTTATGACTTGTTAAAGAAAATTCAGAGAGAGCTGAAAAATAAACTAAAAAATAAATGTTTGACAAATTCATAAAAATGTAGTAAACTAATTAAGATATACGCATAAAATTGGTGGCTAATACCAATAATAGCGATAAATTATTTGGAGGTGAACATAAATGTTTGCAGTAATTAAAACAGGTGGAAAACAGTACAAAGTAGAAGTTGGAACTGTATTAAAAGTTGAAAAATTAGCAGCTGATGTTGATTCAGACATCGAAATTAACGAAGTTCTATTAGTTGGAGAAGGAGAAAATGTAACAGTTGGAACTCCAGTTGTAGAAGGAGCTAAAGTTGTGGCTACAGTTAAATCACATGGAAAAGGTGACAAAAAAATTAACTTTAAATATAACAAAAAAACTTACTACAGAAAAAAAGGACACAGACAATCTTTTACAGCAATTGAAATTAAATCGATTAATGCTTAATTGTAGTTTTTTATATAATTGTAGATTGTGAAAGATGTTGTGATTTGAATGATAAATATAAAGATTCAAAGACAAAAAGATAAAATAACATATTTTGAAATAAAAGGACATGCAGAGTTTTCAGAATATGGAGAAGATGTAATTTGTGCAGCGGTTTCATCAGTAGGACAAATGACAGTCAATGGTCTTATAGAAACTTTGAAACTTAAGAAAAAATTAAAGTTTATCGAGAAAGATGGGCATATTGTATGTGATTTGAAAAATTCTGGATTGACTGATGAAGAACTAGAAAAATCGGATATTTTGGTTGAATCAATGTATTCATATCTAAAGGACGTTGCAAAAAGTTATAATAATTTTGTGAAACTTAAGGAAATTAAAAAATAAATTTTGATTCACAAAATTAAGATTTGAAAAAATTCAAGAAATAAAATATGAAAAAGAAAGAAATCGAGGAGGTCGGAAAATGTTATTAAAATTAAACTTACAGTTATTTGCCTCAAAAAAAGGGCAAGGATCAACTAGAAATGGTAGAGATTCTAACCCTAAATATTTAGGAGTAAAAAAATATGATGGAGAAGCTGTAAAAGCTGGAAACATCATTGTAAGACAAAGAGGAAGTAAATTTCACGCAGGAACTAACGCAAAATTAGGAAAAGATTATACTTTATTCGCATTAACTGATGGATATGTAAAATTTGAAAAATTCGGAAGCGGTAAAAAAAGAGTAAGCATTTATCCTGAAAGAGTAGAAGCTTAAGAATAAACGATAATTTATTAATTTTATAAAATACTATTTTAAATTTAAATTTTAAGATAGTATTTTTTTTTTATTATTGACTTTAGTCAGTTGAGTACGCAAAGCGTGCGAAACATAAAACCACCCGCTATGCTGGTGCGGAAACGTAAGTTTGCAACAAAATACACCTTCCATTATAATAGAGTTGTTCAAGCTACTATTAATGAAAGGAAGGTGTTTATATGGCTAATAAAACTAATAGCCTGTCTCATACTAAATGGATGTGTAAGTATCATATAGTATTTACACCTAAGTATAGACAAAAAATTATATATAGTCAATACAGAAAAAGTGTGGGAGAAATTTTAAGAAGATTATGTGAATAAAGGAGTTGAAATAATCGAAGGACATCTGATGAAAGATCACGTGCATATGCTGGTAAGCATACCACCAAAAATAAGTGTATCAAGTTTTATGGGATATCTGAAAGGAAAAAGTGCATTGATGATGTTTGATAAGCATGCAAACTTGAAATATAAATTTGGAAACAGACATTTCTGGTCAGAAGGATATTATGTAAGTACAGTAGGCTTAAATGAAGCGACAATAAAAAAATATATAGCCGAACAGGAGAAACATGATATAGCGATGGACAAGTTAAGTGTAAAGGAATATGAAGTTTTAAGGGTAGCAAGTAGTACGGCTACCTCTTTAAGAGGTAGCAACGAGTCAAATACAACAGTAGCTTGAACGAAGGTCAAGTATCGTCTTTAGGCGAAGTAGGAGACCCGACGGCTTATAGCCGTAGAGCAAGCCACCCTTTTGAAGGGTGGTCTTGACTACATTTATTTTTGACTCAATTCACTTTTACTTAGGACTTCAAACTATTATGATTACAAATATAAAAAAATTATTTTTTTAGTAGACTTTTCTAGTTTTTTATGTGATAATTTATTAAGTAAAATTAAGAAGAAATTTTTCACAAGTGAAAATTTATAAGAATAAAGAAGGGAGAAATCATTTAACAATGAGAAATAAAGAAACTTTAGAATTAGTAACAAATGCTGCAAAAGGTAAAATAGGGTTTTTAAAGGAAAGTAAAGGGAAGTACTTCATGTCTGCATTTTTGGCTGGAATGTTTATTGGGATAGGAATTTTATTGACTTTCACAGTAGGAGGTGTTAGCAGTGGCTTGCCGACTAACAAAATTCTTATGGGAGTTAGTTTTGGGATAGCGCTTAGCCTTGTAGTTGTTTTTGGAACTGAGCTTTTCACAGGAAATAATATGATTGGAGTAGCAGGGTTTTTAAACAAGGGAATAAGTTTTAAGGATATGATTCTTATGTGGGTAGCATCTTATGTGGGAAATATCGTAGGATCAATTATGCTTGCAATAGCATATGTATTTTCAAATTCTGCTTCAAAACCTGTTGTAGAATTTATTGTAAAGGTTTCAAAGGCAAAAATTACTGCACTGCCGCACGAACTGTTTTTTAAAGGAATTTTATGTAATATTCTTGTGTGTCTTGCGGTTCTGGCTGGAATAAAATTAAAAGAGGAAACTGCTAAGCTAATAATGGTATTCTGGTGTTTATTTGCATTTATAACTGCTGGATTTGAGCACAGTGTTGCTAATATGACTCTTTTAATGATGGGGATAATATACAATGGAGCAAAAGAAATAACATTAAATGGTTATTTTTATAATTTATTATTTGTAACATTGGGGAATATTGTTGGTGGAGCATTTGTTGGTTTTGCTTGCTATTATTTAGCAAAAAAGGATAAATAATAATTTAAATAAAAAAAATAATTTTTAAATGGAGAGATAAAGTAAAATTTAGGAGGGAAAATGAAAATCAGTTTAAATCGTGAAAATTTTAATCTGGCACTTGAAAAGCTGAAAAAAGAATACAAGATATATGCTCCAATTGAGATACCATTTCGTGGTACATTTTCAGATACTTCTGTAATCAGATATTCTGAAATTGAAAAAATTGATGAAATATGTTTTGACAAAAAATCTCATTTTTCAGCAAAAGAAATAATGTTGCCAATAACACAAACAATGTTTTATTTTACAGAAGAAGGATGCAAGATGCCCAAAGAACAGGAACAAAAATATCTTATATTTCTTAGAAGCTGTGATTTACATGGTGTCAAAAGAGTTGATGATATTTACTTGAATAATAAATTTTTGGATATTTACTACAAGAGGGTTAGAGATAAAGTTAAATTTGTAGTGTTTGGATGTCCAAATTCATTTGAGAACTGTTTTTGTGTAGATATGGGAACTAACAAAACTGATGAATACAATATTGGAATAAAAGTTACAGAAGAAGAAATATTTGCCGATATAAAAGATGATGAACTGAAGGTTTATTTTAACGAACTTATTGCTGAGAAAAATAATGGAAACGATGATGAGAATAAAATAAATGAAATGTATCTAGATGTAAAAGATGAGAAAATGAAAAAATATCTTGAAGAGATAATTGCTGAAAATAATAATAATAAAATAAAGGAAAATGTTGAATTTGAAATGGAATTCGTAGAAGATAATGAAATTCATGTGGATATTCCTGACAATATTGAGCTTGAAGATATAATAAATCTGGATTTATGGCGTGAATACGACAGCCGTTGCATAGCCTGCGGAAAATGTAACTTTGTTTGTCCAACTTGTACATGTACGACTACGCAAGATGTTTTTTACAGTGAAAATGAAAATAATGGAGAAAGACGGCGTGTATGGGCTTCATGTCACGTAAATGGCTTTTCAGATATGGCTGGGGGTCATTCATTCAGACAAAGACATGGAGATAGAATGAGATTTAAGGTAATGCACAAAATATCTGATTTTAAAAAGAGATTTGGATATCAGATGTGTACAGGGTGTGGAAGATGTGATGATGCGTGTCCTGAATACATTTCATTCTCAAATTGCATAAACAAGTTAAGTGCTGAACTAAAAAGAATTTCGGCTGAAAAAAGAGGTGAAGAATCAGAATGAGTACAGTTAACACATTAAATACAATAAATATGGATGAACAAGCTATAATGGATATGAATGTATATTTACCGACTGTTCACAAACTTTTGTTTATTGAAAAAGTTACTGAGCTAGAATGGCTATTTCGTGTAGAATATAAAAAGGGAAGTGTAGAAGCTGGACAGTTTATGCAGGTTTCATTGCCAGGAGTTGGAGAAGCCCCTATTTCTATTGCGAATTTTGACTTGGAGGAAGGTTATCTTGATTTTCTGATTAGAAAAGTTGGAAAAGTTACAGACAAGATTTTTGAACTGAAAACAGGAGATAGAATTTTTTTGAGAGGACCTTATGGACACGGCTTTCCAATTGAACAATATAAAAATAAGCATATTGTAATGGTTGTTGGAGGAAGTGGAATTGCTCCAGTTCGCCCAATTATCGAATATTTTACAAAGCATCCTGATGAAATGAAGTCCTTTAAAATTATTGTTGGATATAAAAATTATGAAAGTATTATTTTTGAAGAGGAATTTTCACGTTGGAGAGAAAATATTGAAATACTTGTAACATTGGATAATGTAGAAACAGCAAGAAATATTGGAAAAACAGAAGACGAAATTCACGAAGGAATGGTTACCAAATACATTCCTGATTTAAAAATTCCTGAAAATATGGATGAAGTTGAATACATTGTTGTAGGCCCTCCAGTAATGATGCATTTTTCTTGCCTTGAAATCCTAAAAACAGGTATTCCAACTGAAAAAATATGGGTTTCATTTGAAAGAAAGATGTCCTGTGCCGTTGGAAAATGTGGGCATTGTAAAATTGATGAAACATATATTTGCCTTGAAGGGCCAGTATTTAGATATGATTTTGCAAAAAAATTACTTGATTAAGATATGAATTTTAAGAAAAAACAAAAGAAGAGGTAAAAACAATGAGCATGGATTTAAATAGAAAAATTGTTACCAAAAATGCATTCAGGGTAACAAAGGACAGATCTAAAACAGCATTGCGTGTGAGAGTGCCAGGAGGAGCAATTACTGGGGAAATAATGGAAATGGTTGCAAAAATAGCTAATACTTATGGAGATGGAAATGTTCATATTACAACTCGTCAAGGTTTTGAAGTATTGGGAATTTCTTGGAATGATATTGAGAAAGTAAATAAGATGGTGCAACCAATCATGGAAAAATTGGAAATTAATTACAAGGATAAAGATAAAGGATATGCTGCTGCTGGTACAAGAAATATTGCCGCTTGTATCGGAAACAAAGTGTGTCCAAAAGGCGCCTATAATACAACAGAATTTGCCAAAAAAATCGAAAAAGCAATATTTCCAAATGATTTTCACTTCAAAGTAGCATTAACAGGCTGTCCAAATGATTGCCAAAAAGTGAGAATGCATGATTTTGGAATAATTGGAATGGCAAAACCTGAACTTGATGAATCTAAATGTGTTTCTTGCGGAATGTGTGAAAGAAAATGTAAAAAGCTTTCAACAGGAGCAATTTCATATAAAAACTATAAACCCGTAAGAGATCATCAAAGATGTATAGGTTGTGGAGAATGTGTCTTAAACTGTCCAACAGGAGCATGGACAAGATCCCCTAAAAAATATTATAAACTTGCAATAATGGGAAGAAGTGGAAAACAAAATCCAAGATTGGCAGAAGACTGGTTATTCTGGGCAGATGAAGAATCAATAATAAAAATTATAAAAAATACTTACGAATATGTTGACAAATATATCGACAGAAGTCTGCCAAAAGAACATATTGGTTACATTGTTGACAGAACAGGTTTTGAAGAGTTTAAAAAATGGGCATTAAAAGATGTTAATCTTCCAGAAGAAGCTGTAATTGTAAATAATGTGTACTGGAAAGGTATAAAATATCAAGGAATATTATAAATATTAAGATTAACTTTTAATAAAAATAATAAAAAATACAAGAAAGGGTGGTTTGTATGTCTTCATCTTGGATGGATAAATACAAAAAATATAAAAAAGATTTTAACAAAAAAGATTATCATGGTGAAGATCCTAGTGAAGTCAATGAGTATGATGAATATGACGAATACGAAGAGCATCAGGATAAAGATAATGATGATGAAACTAAAGAATAAAATTTGTAAAATATTGTAATTTATGATATTAAAAATTAAATTTAGAAAGAGACTATTTTGGGAAATGAAATTCTGAAGTAGTCTTTTTATTTTAAAAATAATTTTATTTAAATATAAATTTGTAAAAATTTCAAAATACTATTGATTTTTTTTAAAAATGTAGTATAATTAAATAGATTGAGAAAAAAATAATTTGATTTAACAATTATTATAAATTTTGTTTAAAAATTAAAATATGAATATATTGAAGGAGAGGAAATAGATGAAAGTAGTTGTAATTGGATGTACACACGCTGGTACAGCGGCAATTTTAAATTTGAGAAAGATAAATCCTAATGCGGAGATAACAGTATTTGAGAGAAATGATAATATTTCATTCTTATCTTGTGGAATTGCCTTGTATGTAGGAGGAGTTGTAAAAGATCCTCAAGGGCTGTTTTACTGTTCACCTGAAAAATTAAGAGAATTAAATGTTGACACTAGAATGAGACATGAAGTAAAGAATGTTGATATTGAAGGTAAAAAAGTAAGAGTTGTGAATTTGGAAACTGGAATTGAATTTAATGAAACTTTTGACAAATTGATTATCACATCTGGTTCTTGGCCTATTATTCCACCAATTGAAGGAATTGATTTAAATAATATCTTGCTTTGTAAAAATTATAATCATTCAAATGAAATTATTGAAAGAGCAAAACATTCACAAAAAGTGGTTGTTGTTGGAGCAGGATACATTGGAGTGGAACTTGTTGAAGCATTTAGAGATAATGGGAAAGAAGTTGTTTTAGTTGATGCAGAGGAAAGAATTTTGAGCAAATATTTTGACAAGGAATTTACAGATGTTGCTGAAGAATCGTTTAAACATAGAGGAATTGTAATTGCGACTGGGGAAAAAGTTGTTAAATTTGAAGGAAGCAATGGAAATGTAACAAAAGTAGTTACTGATAAAAATGAATATGAAGCAGATATGGTAATTATGTGTGTTGGATTCTTGCCAAGCACTTCATTGTTTAAAGGACAGCTTGAAATGCTTCTAAATGGAGCGATTAAAGTTGACGAATATATGAGAACAAGCAATAAAGACGTTATGGCTGCAGGAGACTGCTGTTCAGTATTCTATAATCCGCTGCAAAAAGAAAGATATATTCCACTTGCAACAAACGCTGTAAGAATGGGAACATTAGCAGGTATAAACTTGCTTGAAAATAAAGTTAAACATCTTGGGACACAAGGTACTTCAGGAATTAAAATTTATGAAAACAATATGGCTGCAACTGGATTAACAGAAGAAAGTGCAAAAGAAGAAGGAATAGAGGTTGAAAGCGTAATTGCAGTTGACAATTACCGTCCTGAATTTATGCCAACTTATGAAAAAGTAACATTAAAAGTAGTATTTGAAAAAAATAGTAGAAGAATTTTAGGAGCACAGTTAACTTCTAAAATTGACTTAACACAATCAATTAACACATTGTCAGTATGTATTCAAAATAAAATGACTGTAGAAGAATTGGCATTTGTAGACTTCTTCTTCCAACCTCACTATAACAAGCCTTGGAACTTCTTGAATTTAGCAGGATTAAATTCTTTAAAATAGAAAAATTTTTAGAAAAAAAATTAATTAAAAAAGGAGCAGTCTCAGAGAAGAATGAGAAAACTCCTTTTATTATATCTTGTTGTATCTTATACAAATAATCATATATCTTTTTAGGTTAGTTTATTAGTTTTATAAAAATAGTAAAATATAAAAAATTTATAATTGATAATTTTATTACCTTATGCGATGGTTCTCGTTACATCTTAAATTCTCCAACTTCTCCGTTATTAGCTTTGTTAATCAAAAAATTCGACAATTCTTTAAATTCTGATAGAGCTTTTGCATCTTTTCCTGTTACGGAGTTTACATTTTGAGTATTTACTAGATTTCTTGATATTTCAAGAGAGACGTCTCTAAATGAAGATTGACTCATTGAGAATAATTCTCCATTTTGGTTTCTTCTGTCATATTGGGCACCAATTATTTTTCCGTCCTTTATGGTTAATTTTACAAATGAACTCCAGTTACCGTCATATTTTTTTTCAACAGAATAAATACCATTTTTTAATGCTGAAAAACTTAGAACATTTATTAAAAATGTTAAAATAAATAGCATTTTTTTCATAATTATCACCACTTTTCTAAGTAAAATTTTTTTCTTCTTTCCTTTATTAACAGTTGAACCACACTAATATTATACACTATAAAATAAATAAATCAAGTCTTTTTAATAAAATCCTTGAGTATCGGTTACATAACCTTCTTGACTGTAAAAAGTCCAAGTTCCATAAGGCTGATAATGTCTTAAAGTTCCTTGTGTCTTTATTTTCCCGTTGTCATAGAATTGAGTAAAAGTACCACTTCCATTATCTAGCTTCATTTCACGTTCTTTTACACCTGTTCTGGAATAACCTATAATATCTGTAATTGTACCATTTTTATAATTTTCGATTAATTTTTTTGTACCATTTTCATAGTTCCAAGTCCATTTTCCATCTCTTAAATTTCGGGTATAATTTCCATCCACACGTACGGTTCCATTAGAATAATAAAATTTAGTTTTTCCGTTTAATTGTCCATTGACATAGGTATTTTCATTTGTAACAATTCCGTTTGAAAGTTTTAGTTCCTTTCCATTTCTGGCGTTGTTTACATACTGTACTGATGAAGTTAGTCTTCCAAATTCATCAAAGTCATACCCATCCCCATTTAGCATACCGTTTTTGTAATTTCTAATTGTTCGGGAATTACCATTCCCATAAAAATCAATATCTTCGCCTTCTCTTATACCGTTTATATAGTTAGCCACTTTTGATATATTACCATTGTCATAGTATGAAAACATAGGTCCGTTTAATGCTCCGTTCTGGTAGTTTCTTACTGCTTGTGCTCGACCAATTTTATTAAATTCAACATATGTTCCAGTAAATGGTTGACCAGTATCTTTTAAAGTTGCATAATTTCCAGAAATTGTAACATTAGCAACAGTACTGTAATATGAACTTAATGCGCGTGAAGACTGTGAAGTATATTCACTACTTCTTTTGACAGGAATATTTTTATTTACAGTTGCAGCTGATGAAAAAATACCTGTAGATATGCACGAAAATAAAATTATTATCGATTTTCTTGATTGCTTAAATAATTTTAACATAATAGCTCCTTCTTTTTAGTTTTTAAATATCATTTTTATTATAACAATTTAAAATTATATTTTCCTTAGAAGTTATATTTTTGTAAAATTTGTAAAAATTTAAAAATATTTTTAAAAAGAAATAAAATATGCTATAATTACTAATACATAATAGTTTTTTTTAAAAAGGTGAAAGAAAAACAGAAATATTAAATAAAAAAGGAGTGATAGCATGGCATTTGAGAATTTTCAGAGAGAACTTTATGAAAAAAAATTAGAAACAAAAAAATATTTTTCAATGGCATTTGAAATTTTGAAAGTATTTATAAATGAAAATAAATTATGGACAATATTTTTTGTTATTGCAAATATCTGGAAATTATTTTCAAATATAATTGAAAATAGAATATATGATTACAAATTTTTAATATTTATTCCCAATATAGTAGCAACAATATATATTGGAATATTTTGCATAATCTCAATTATAAAAATTGGAAATAAAATTGAAAATAAAATATTTGAGTATAATTTAAAGGATATAATGAAAAAATATCTGATAATTATAGCAATACTTGTAATTGCATATCTAGTGGCTGCTGAGATAATTTTCGGTATAATTGCTAATTTTCAGGCAGCTATATTTGGAATGTGGTGGCTAGGCGCTGAAATCGCAAGACCTTTGTATGTAGGTTATGAACTATTTTTGATAATTTTTGAAATAGTTGTTGCAATCTTGTCCTTAGTAGTATTTGGTGCAATAATATTTTTAATATCAAATGTTTTTTATTTTGTACAGATATATTGCATTAGAAGTATTTCAGTACAGGAAGCATTTAGGTTAAATTTAAAATTATTGGAGGGTAATAGACTAAGAATTTTAATTCCAGTTGTATCACTTGCGGCAGTAAATTTCATATTAACAAGTCCGTTTTCTAATATTGCCATAATAGTCTCACTAAGTTTTTTAAAATTTTTACCAATATATGCAGTATTTCCAATATCTATCATAATTGGAACTATTTCTAGCTTGTTAATCATTTTTATAATAACAATAAGCGTTATAATATACTTAAATGTGGAATATGATTATGTCAAAAAACATAATAAAAATTTAGAAAGGAAATAAACCTATGAATTTGGAAAGTATACAGGAAAAACTGTTTGAACGAAAACTTGATCTAATAGAATATTTTAAGGCTGCATTTGATATATATAAGGAATTTTTAAAAAATAACAAGTTACTAGTATTTTCGACATGTTTATTGCTAATGCTAATAACAAGTCTGGATATTTTTAATAAATATTTAATGGCATTAGTTGTCAAGTATAGAGAAGTAAAAATTGCATTTCTTGTTATGATGTTGTTAATTTTGGAGCTAATTTTGTCAGTAGGTCATTCATTTTTAATTGGATATTATTTTAAAAAAATAGTAATGGGAATCGAAGGAACTGAAAATAGTTTTGAATTTAAAAAATTCTTTTTAAAGATGTTGAAATTTATTGGAATACAGTATTGTCTCGTAACATTTTTTCTTGTAGTAAGTCTAGAGCTGAATTTGCTTCATTTAAATTTTATTGACTTAATGTTAAAAATAGTTCTGATAGCTATGTTTTTTAAATATTTTCTATATTTTGAAACATATTATGTTCGTGATTTTAAAATTATGGATTCGATAGAATATAGTCATCAATTATCAAAAGCAAATAGACTCAGAAAAATTATTCCTGAAGTAATTTTTATTCTAATAAGCATTGTGTTTGTATTCATAATTTCCTTAGGGATTTCCAAAATATTCGGAATAAATTATCAGATAGAAATTATAACGACAGTTACTTCAATAATTGGATTCGTATTTTGGGCAATATATTTTCAGGTTTTAAGTATTTCAATATTTTTAAATGTGGAATATGATTATTTGAAGAATCAAGAAGAAAAAAATATTAATAGTGATTCAAATCTAGATATGGAAAGTGAAACAATAGATTGTAAAAATGAAGAAAATGATAATTAAAAATGAAATCTATTAATTTAAAACTGTGGGATTTTTATAATCTCACTTTTTTAAGATTTTTTTTAAAAAATATATAACAAAAATAAAAAAATTGTGCTATAATTTGTATATGATAAACTTATAGGGATATCAATTTAAAAATATTTCTATAAAATAATAATTTTTGGGATAGGAGGATAGAAAAATATATGGGGATTTTTGATTTTTTTAAATCTTCTGAGAATAAAAATAAGAATAAAGAAAATAATGTCGATAATGAAATTAAAATTAATAACCATCAGATTAACAAGGAAATTCCTGACAAAAATATAAATATAAATGTAAATAAAAGTTCAAACAATGATTCGGAACCTATTGAAAATGACAACTATGCGGATGATTTCAAGGAAATTTCCTATTACGATGAATTTGGAAAAGAATTCAAAATGCCCAAAAAGGATTGGCTTGAAAAAAAATTATATCCATCAATAAAAAAATATTGGAATAATATGGACGGGTTATATCCTATAATACAAGATGCCTTTTCAAAGGAGATTTATCCTGAGATTAAGGAAGCTGTATTAAGATTTTATGCATCTGATGAAAATTTTGAAAGAAAATTAATTCTTCTCGGAACATATCATATAAAGACGGGAGCGTATAAAAGTGCAGTAGAACTGTATGAAAAAAACTGGAACGTCAATAACTCAACAGAAGCTCTTTGTATAGCCTATGCGGAAGCATTGGAGCTTTTTGGGAAATCATCAGAGTCAGAAAAGAAATATTATGAGGCACTCGAAATTAATCCAAATTCAGCTACCGCATTTAAAAAATACTTTGATATTGTAAAAAAGAGAAGTAAGACTGAATATGAAAATAAGCTGGAAAAACTTTCTGCAATAAGAGGAAACTGGCGTGCTAAAATGATGCAGGCGGTAGTTTATTTCAAGAAAAATGACAAGGAATCAGGAAATGCCTGCTTGTTAATGGCTCTTAAAGAGTCAGGATATAATTCTGAAGTAATGTATATAACATCAAGTATTTATATTTTAAATGAACTGTATGAGGAGTTTAAACAATATGTAATTACATATTATAATCCTGAAAAACATAATGTTTATACTGCATTAAATGTATTAAAGTATTATAAAGTAAAGAATATGTATAAGGAAGGGCTGGAACTTTGTAAATTTACATCTAAGTTTCCATGGATTGAACATTATAAAAAATTTATGTACTATGAGGAATATTTCTGGAAAGCAAAAGTTAAGAATGAAAATAAAAGTGATGATGAAAAACAAAATAAAAATAGATTCTTTTCAACAAATAAACCTTTATGGTATTATGAATTTAACCGTCCTGAATTTATGTTAAATCAAAATAAACGTATAAAGCCCAATATTCTTATTTTAACTTTTACATCAATTGGGGAAAAATCAGAACTGGCTGAAAATTTAGCTGTTTCACTGCCTTTATATTTAAATGAAAACTTGCATTATAAAACAAATCTGAATTATCAGCTGGCAGTTGCCTATAGTGGTGAAAGTCTTTTCATATCAAAGAAAAGATACAGTACAGATTATATGAAACTGATACGTAGGCAGAATAATAATTTAAATTTTGTTTTGGCTGGAAATATTCTTAAAATGCCAAATGTTGAAAAATATGAAATTGAAATTTATTTATATGACACATTTAATGAGCATAAATCAAGCTTAATTAATAAAATTTATGATGAAAATACAATTTATAATGTCCAAAATGATTTATTAAAATCAGTAAATAACTTTTTTGAAAGAAGTTTTTCTATAAAATATGAAAAAAATTTGAATAATTTAGTTTTGTTTTCACAAAAGATGAAATTTTTAATACAGAGCAAGCCTCATAAAAAACATCAATCGTGGAGATACAAAAAGTTGCTTTCAGATCAGATAGATGCTGTGCTTGAAGACCGAAATAACGATTTAAAGAAAATAAATCTGTTATCACTTTTATATGAGATAAAACAGACGAACAGCCAGCTGCTGAAGTTTCAAAAACCACTTATTTACAGCATGAACATTCATGGCATCTTTGAAACTCAGACGTTAAAAATATTGGCACCAATTATTTTCAAAATATATGATGATGATGTGAACTTTCAAGCTAATATAGAGGCTTTAAATATTACAGATTCAAATTATTTGAACTGGATAAATAAATTTTCGGGAGATTAACTTTATGTTTCTTTATTTAAAAAAAGGATTTTCAATAATAATTTCTCTTTTATATATTTTTGTAAATTATAATTTCTATAATTCAATTTTTCGTGAATACACAAATAATAAAATTTTTCATATAACAACTGAACTTGGCGTTATCGAAGTGGTTTTCTGGATTTTGCTATTATATTCAGTTTTTGATTTAGAAAATAAAAGTATTGAAAAAAATAAGAATAATAAAATTAAAACTAAGGAAATGAAAGAGAAAGAAATAAAAAAAGATAAAATAGATTTAATAATCTGCTCTATAATTTTTTTAGCAACCTTAATCTGTGTAAATATTTCACGTGTTATTTTGCAAAGTTCACCTTATATGAATGATGTAGTTTCAACTGTAGGTTCATATCTTCTGTTTTTTGGAGGAACGAGAGTTCTGTTTATCTTTTCTTCAATAATATTTATATTTATTGCGGTAAGCAGAAGAAATGTTTTCCTGATTTTGATATCAGCATTAAATGTTATAATTTCAGTAATGATATGGCTGGACTTTGATACAAACATAACAGCAGTTATGAGAATTATTATTTCTATTTTTGCCATTATTTATTATGTTTTTTCAGAAAATAGTAAAAAAGACAAACAAGATACAAAAAATAAAATAAGGAGGATTAGTTTAAAAAAATGAAAAAAAATATAAAAAAACTATTATTTTTAATATCAGTATTATCTATTGGAAATATATTGAACGCATATAACGATAATAGCAATAGTGGTTCAGAAGTTAAAAAACCACCAATAGAAATACGTATTGACAATGGACAGGGCAGAACTAATGAATCGCGAAACAGTAGCAATACAACAGCAAGAAAAGGCGGGACTGAAACAATCAGCAATTCCGCTGGTTCAATAACGGTAGACTCGTCATACACTTCAAAAGGGCAAAACTATAGACAACGATTTATAATACTGCATTATACAGCGGTAAATAGAGATGGATCGCTTAGAGCCTTGACGGGTAATGACGTAAGTTCTCATTACTTGGTATCAGACCAAAAAAATGATCCTGTCTTTTATTTAGTTGATGAAAATAAAAGGGCATGGCACGCTGGGGCAAGTGAATGGAAAACTACTAAAAACTTAAATGATAGTTCAATTGGAATTGAAATTGTTAATAATGGAGATGTAAGTGGAAGATTT